>NZ_JBSKBP010000023.1:0-97831 GCF_053714275.1 Mesorhizobium sp. Arg314
TGTTCGCTTTTCGATTCTCGTTTGGACTCCAATTCCGACTTGCTTGGCAGCCGGTGCACGACTTTTTCAGCAACCTGCTAAAGCGCGTCGCGTGAATCCGTTTCGACGCCAAGCGCTTCAGGCACCCAAGTCCCACCTGTCCTGGCCGACCTATCTCGGCTCACGTGCCATGCTGAGATAGGTCGGATCGAACTCGGCGATCACAACCAGCCGCTCCCAATCGAGGATCGTGATCATATGGCTGGTCCAGTTGATCACGTTCATGCGGCGCAGCGTGCCGATCACCCGGTTCATATGGACCACGGAGAGGCCGAGCACGTCGGCTAGCTCGGCCTGCGACAGCGGCAGGTGGAAGCTCATCTCGTGGGTCTTCTTCACCACCTGCAGCCTGACGAACAGCTCGCATATCAGATGCGCAAGATGCGATATCTTGGAGCGGCGGCCCATGGCCACGATCCATTCGCGGTGGATGGCGCCGTCGACCAGCGTGTCCAGCCACAAAAGCCGGGTGAGATGCGGCGCCTGTTCGGTGATCGCCTTCAGCTTGCTATGCTCCGCACCCAACACATGGCAGGGCGAGAGCGCGACGATGCCGTGATCCATCGTCTTCAGCAGGAAGGCGTGCAGGTCGACGAAGTCGCCCGCGACCTGAAGCGAGGTGAACTGGCGCCCGCCGTCCTCCAGCACCTTGTAACGGGCGGCGAGCCCGTCGACGATCAGCGTGCTGTAGATCGGCCGCGTGCCCTCCGTGACGATATCCTCGCCGGCAGCGACATATCTTTCCAGTGACATGGCGCCGGCGAGCAGCGCCTTCTCTTCCGCCGACAGGGCGTCGTGCTGGCCGAGGTTGAGATAGAGCGATTCCAGCATCCGGCGTCCTCCATTCGCAACAGCTAACGCCGCAGACCGGGGCTGGTTGCAGGGGGCATGCGGCAAGGGCCGACGCGCCACGGATTTCCCCTCGGGATCAACCGCTTGGAACCATGATCGCGGCCACGGATTGAACCTGCGAACCGCCTGGAACACTTCACCGATGGAACGCTACTATTTTGATCTCTATAATTCCGAGCATTGCCAGGTCGACGATCAGGGGCAGCTTTTTGCCGACCGCCAGCGCGCCGGCCTGGAGGCGTTGCGCATCCTGCAGGACATTGCCCGCGATGAGGCACCGGGAGCCGAGCGGCTGAAGATCACCGTGAAGCTGCGCGATGCGAAGAAGGTGCAGATCTTCGAGGCGTCGCTGATACTGGACTCGGCCTGGACCTGAAACCCCAGCGTGCCATCCGCCGGAGGGCAAGCATGTTCGCAGATTTTGAGGCCTTGGAGATCGACACCGGCAAAGCAAGGATTTTCGCGCGCCGCGCCGGCAGCGGACCCAGCCTGCTTCTGCTGCATGGCTTTCCGCAGACGCATCTGATGTGGCGCGACGTGGCGCCCAGCCTGGCGCGGGATTTCACCGTCGTCTGCGCCGATCTGCGCGGCTATGGGCAAAGCTCCTGCCCGCCATCGGCCGCCGACCATGCGCCCTACGCCAAGCGCGCCATGGCCGCCGACCTGGTGGTGCTGATGGAGACGCTCGGCTTCAAACGCTTCATGGTCGCCGGCCATGATCGCGGCGGGCGCGTCGCCTACCGGCTGGCGCTCGACCATCCGGACCGCGTGGAAAAGCTGGCGGTGCTCGACATCATCCCCACCGCCGATGCCTGGGATCGCGCCGATGCGAGGCTGGCGCTCGGCTACTGGCCGTGGTCGCTGCTGGCGCAATCCGAGCCGCTGCCGGAGACGATGCTGGCGGCGGCCGCCGACACTGTCGTCGACAATGCGCTTTCCGGCTGGGGGTCCGCCCCCGAGGCGTTCCCGCCCGGTGTTCGGCAGGCTTATGTGGATGCGCTGCGCGACCCCGCGCACATCCACGCCATCTGCGAGGAATATCGCGCGGCGGCTTCCCTCGACCGCGAGCATGACCAAGCCGACAGGGAAGCTGGCCGGCGCATCGCCTGCCCGGTGCTGGCGCTGTGGAGCGAGCATGGGGCGCTGGCCGAATGGTGCGCCCAGGAAGGCGGCCCCTCGGCGCTGTGGCGAAACTGGGCGGACGATGTCAGCAGCGGCGCCTTGCCGGGCGGTCACTTCTTTCCGGAGGTGTCGCCAATCGAAACGGCGGCCACGCTCGACGCCTTCTTTTCCGGAAGATAGGAATCGTTCTTTCCGGGAAATGGCGTTGTCCGGCCCGACTCACACAAGCATCAGAAAAACAATCGGCAAGGCCGCCAGGCCGATTGCCATGACAATGAGCGTGGCATGGCCGAGACGCTCGGCGCGCCTGGCAATGTCGGCGACCTCATCCTCGCTGTTGATGGCATCGAGGAACGAAAGGTCGGCAAGGGTGGCACGGTCGTTGTCATTGGCAGGCAGGCTTTCCGCGTCCTGCCGGACGGGCTTTGCAGAGATATAGGTCAAAACGTCGTCTCGCTCCGAAGCCGGCTGCGCGGCCTTCTTGTTGTTGGATATTGGTGCCCGCCGGAATTGCGTGGGGGCGATTGGCGGGCACCAGCATGGCCGGCGATAGAGGGGGCTTTTCTCGTCGGCCGCTCACCAATTCGCAGAAATCACATTGGTTGCACAAGCCAGCCCAATGCGTTGGACGGGTCGGACTTCAGTCTGACCCGGGTCACGAAATGTTTCGGCAGGAACGTCGGCTGCCGGCACCTGCTTCGCGAACGCTGTTTCCTCTACCGGCTCCTTCCGCGATGGAACCTCTTCCCCGTCCCCCAGTTCAGCTTAGGACCGGTCGCCCAAAGGGCAGCCGTCGCCGCTGGATATTCCAATGGAGGCATCAATGTCCTTGCATTCACTTCATCCCGAACGGGTAGATGAGACCCGCATGCAGGCCTATTCGGCTTTCGCCCCTGCCCTCATCAACGCGCTGATGCAGCGGCTGGCCAAATGCCAGGGTATGAAAGAGCTGGGCGAGGTCGAGAAGTCGCTTGTCCGGCTGGTGGAGGATTCCGACATCGCGGGACCGCATGGCGAAGCGATGAAGGAATTCGCCATCGAGCTCGTCGTGTCGACGCTGCGCAACGTGCGTGAGCATCCCGACGCCAAGCACGATCTGGAAGAGATCGACGGCCGGCGCACCGAAGGCCGTTCAGAGAATCCGGAAACGCTGGAAGAACAGTTGCAGTCCGGCCTCGAGGACAGTTTTCCGGCAAGCGATCCGCCGGCCGTGGTGTCGACCGCGATCACCGGCGGCGCCAAGGACATTGTCGGTACCGACGAGGTGTTGCGCCGCAAGAAGGAAGCGCGGCGCAAGGAGGAAGCGCGGCGCAAGGAGACGGGCACGGCAAGCTGATACGAAAATCGAAGGAGATCTGCGATGACCCGGGCAAACGACAAGATCCCGCACCGGCCGGGTGCTGCTCATGCGCCGGCGACCGACACGTCGATCAAGGGCGGCGATGATCCAGACGTGCGGTTGCTGGCGGAGAACACCGATCTGTCGCCGAAGCAGGCGCGCGAGCTGATCCGCGAGCACGGACATGATCGCGAAAAGCTGCTCGAGATCGCGCGAACCATGAAGGCGGAGAGCTGACCCGGCTTTCCATTCACCGAGGAGGAAAACCATGCCACGTGGCGACAAATCGAAATACACCGACAAGCAGGAACGCAAGGCCGACCATATCGCCGAAGGTTACGAGAAGCGCGGCGTTTCCGAAAAGGAAGCCGAGCGGCGCGCCTGGGCGACCGTCAACAAGGACGACGCCGGCGGCAAGAAGGAAGGCGGCTCGGGCCGCGGCAAGCACACCGGCAATCCCGCCGCGCACAAGGGCGGCAGGATGGGCGGCAAGGCGTCGGGCGAGCGATCCGCGGCCGAGCGCTCGGCCTCGGCAAGGAAAGCTGCGGCGACGCGCAAGCGCAATGCGGAGCACGCGCATTAGTGAAGCCTTCCCCTTCTCCCCTTGTGGGAGAAGGTGGATCGGCGCGCAGCGCCGAGACGGATGAGGGGTGTTCCAGCGAAGTGAGACGTCGGCATTCCCTGGAGCACCCCTCATCCGGCCGCTTCGCGGCCACCTTCTCCCACAGGGGGAGAAGGAAGACCTACAGCGGCATCTCGGACGTCTGCTTGATCGTCTGGCTGGGGACGTCCGTCTTGACGTTCTGCACGCCCTTGATGCGGCTCAGATGCTCCGACTGGAAGCGGCGGTAGTCGTCGATGCCGGCGGCCACGATCCGCACCATGGCGTCGCAGTCGCCCAGCATCAGATAGCATTCCATCACTTCGGGGAATTTCGCCACCTCGGCGGCGAAATGCTCGATCGTGTCCTCGTCCTGCTGCTTCAGCCAGATGCGGGTGAAGAAGGTCTGGCCGCGGCCGATCTTGGCCGGGTTGAGGACGGCGACATAGCGGTCGATGACGCCCGCCTCCTCCAGCAGCTTGACGCGCCTCAGGCAGGGCGACGGCGACAGGCCGACCTCCTTGGCCAGATCGTTGTTGGCCATGCGCCCGTCGCGCTGCAAGGCGCGCAGGATGCGCCTGTCGATCTCATCCAGCTTCATGGCGTATGATTCCAATCTTTTTCCTGAATGCGCTATCCAATGCCAAATCTTGGCAGAAATGGCGCATCTTCGCAACCCGATTGCCGGGCGTTTCGGCTATGGTGCGGCCACCGACAACCGACAACCGAGCGGGAGAACGGCGGCCGCGAGGCCCGCCGAAGGCAAAGCCATGAGCGTTTCCGAGATCGCCCTCGCCGAGGGCCAGACCAACAGCGGGCGCGGCGGAGAGTTCCGGCGCGGGCTTGCCGCCTCGACGCCGGTGCTGCTCGGCATCATCCCCTATGCGCTGGTGCTTGGCGCACAGGCCACGCAGAAAAGCCTTAGCGTGGTCGAGGTGCCGCTGATGACCGGCCTCAATTTCGCCGGCGGCTCGGAATTCGCCGCGATCCAGCTCTGGACCTCGCCGCCGCATATCCTTCTGATCGCCGCCATTACGCTGCTGGTCAACAGCCGGCATTTCCTGATGGGCGCGGCACTTGCACCGTTCATCAACCACCTGCCGAAGCGCCAGGTTTTTCCGGCGCTGTTCCTGATGTGCGACGAGAGCTGGGCCGTGGGCCTGGCGGATGCGCGGCGCCGCGCCGCGGCCGGCATGCGGCCGGCCTTCAGCCTGGCCTATTATCTGGGCGCCGCCCTGCCCTTCTACCTTGCCTGGGTCGCATTCACGACCTGCGGCGCAGCGCTCGGCCCTGTGCTTGGCGACGTCGAGAAATACGGTTTTGCGATGGCCTTCCCGGCCGTCTTCATGGTGCTGCTCAGCGGCATGTGGAAGGGCTTTGCCGCGGCGCGGCCCTGGCTGGTCAGCCTGGTCGTGGCGGCGCTTACCTATCTCATCGTCCCTGGCGCCTGGCATGTGGCGGCCGGCGCGCTGTCCGGCCTGGTTGCCGCGTGGTTTCTGGCAGGTGGGAAATGATCGATCCGACGACCGTGCTCGCCATCCTGGCGATGGCCGGCGTGACCTATCTGACCCGCATCGGCGGCTATGTGGTGCTGAGGAACCGCACGCTCAGCCCTCGCGCCACGGCGGTGATGGAAGCCGCGCCCGGCTGCGTCCTGATCTCGGTGATCGCGCCGGACTTCGTCTCCAAGAACCCGGCGGACCTCGCCGCCCTGGCCATCACGCTGCTTGCCGCGACCAGGCTGTCGATGCTGCCGACCGTGGCGATCGGGGTGGCTTCGGCGGGCGTGTTGCGGTGGCTGATGGGGTAGGATGGAGCCTATGCCGGAGCTGCGATCTCCCCCCAGAGATCGCAGTCCGGCGCGGCAGCTCAGTCGTCGCTGCCGTGGCTGCCGCTACCACTGCCACTGCCGCCGCCGCTGCCGCCGTCACCGCCGCCGTCATGGCTGCCGCTATCGCCCCCGCTACCATCGCCGCCGCTGTCATGGGTGCCGCTGCTGCCCTCACCTTGGTGATGATCGCCCTCGTGATCATCGCCCTCGTCGTCAGCCTGGTCGCCCTGGTGCGAGCCGGTGTCGACGCCGTCATCGTCGTGATCGCCCTGTTGATTTTCAGCCGTGGCGTTATCCCCTTCCTGGCTGCCTGTGACTTGATCGTCCTGCACGGGGGCGGTCACCTCGCCGCTGTGATCGGAACCCGCGAGCGACGGCTGCGCCGCCAGAATGGCGAGCAAGGAGACCGAAGCCGCCAGCAGCAAGGGATAAGCCTTCATGTTGTTCTCCTTGCGGCCCGCGAGCCGCCATCGTCATGGCTGATCATCGGCCTGGCCGGATTACGACGTCCTTAAGCGGCCGATTGCAATTTTAGAGATTGCTTATTTACATCTGTCGCCTGGCTGGCAGGGTCAATCCGCCCGTCGCCCTGGCGACAATCGCCTCCAGCGGCTCGGGCCGATGCAGGAAATAGCCCTGGCCATAGGCGACGCCCATGCCCTGCAGGATCTCCAGCGCGTTTTTCTCCTCGACCTTCTCCGCCACCACCGAAGCACCCATCGAGCGTGCGATGCCGGTGATCGCCGAGACGATCTCGCGGTCGAAGCGGCTGTCGGCGATGTGCTCGACGAAGGAGCCGTCGATCTTGATGGCGTCGATGGGGAAGCGCCGCAGATACTCGAACGAACTCATGCCGGCGCCGAAGTCGTCGAGGCTGACGCGGCAATGGCGCTGCCTGGCCTTGCGCACGAACTCCGCCGCGGCGTCGAAATTGGTGACGGCGGCGGTCTCGGTGATCTCGAAGCCGATGGTCGACGGCGGCGCGCCGCTTTCGGCGATGGCCTCGTCGACGAAATCCCAGAGCTGCGGATCGGAAAGCGTCTGCGCCGACAGGTTGAAGTCGAGCGAGATGGCGCCCGCCCGCATCGCGTTGCTGTGGCGTGTCAGCGCGGTGCGGATGATCCAGCGGTCGAGCCGGGCGGCAAGGCCGAAGCGTTCGGCGACCGGCATGAAATCGATCGGCGGGATCATCTTGCCGTTGCGGCCTTCGAGCCTGGCCAGCACCTCGACATGGCGGCTGTCTTCCCATGGCTGGCAGAGCTTGTGGATTTCCTGGCCGTAAAGCTTCAGCCGGCCGTCCTCCATCGCGTCGACCAGGTCGGCGGCAAGCCGCGCAGCGTTGAGGCCACTGGAGCCGGCAACCGACTCCGGCGAGAACACGGCGAAACGGTCGCGGCCGCCGGCCTTGGCGGCGTAGCAGGCATCGTCGGCGCAGGCGAGAGCGTCGGCCACGCTCATGTTGCGGTCGCGCACGAAGGCGATGCCGATGCTGGCGGCAAGCCGACGCGAGGTGACGGCCGAGCCGAGATCGGCATCGCGCACCGCGGCAAGCACGGCACGGGCAAGATGCTCGGCACAGGCGTCATTGCAGTTCGGCACCATCAGCGCGAATTCGTCGCCGCCGAGCCGCGCCGCATGCGCCGACGCAGGCAGGCTGGCCAGAATGCCCGCCGCGACGCTCTTCAGCGCCAGGTCGCCGGCGGCATGGCCGGCATAGTCGTTAAGCGCCTTGAAGTAGTCGAGGTCGACATAAAACACCGCAAGCGGCAGGCGCTCGGCCATGGCGATGTTTTCAGCAAGCAGCCGGTCGAAGGCCGAGCGGTTGAGCAGCCCGGTCAGGGCGTCGTGACGCGCGGCGAAGGCAAGCCCCTCGGCGCGCATCTTCTCCTCGGTGATGTCACGCACCGTGCCGAGCACCTGGCCGGCCGAGCCGACATCGGCGACGAAGCGCACCAGCGATTCGAGATGGCGGATCACGCCGTCGCGGCGGATGATGCGGTATTGCGAGGCCACGACATCGTGGGAGCCTGTGGGCAGCAGGTGCGCCCGCTCGGTGACTTCCTTGTCGTCGGGATGCAGGAAGGTATGCCAGAGGTCGGCGGCAACCTCGTCCTTGTCGGCAACGAGGCCGAATATCTCGCGGCTGCGCGCGTCCCAATAGCTCTTCCTGGTGCCGATATCGTGATGCCAGATGCCAGTGCCGCTGGCAGCAAGCGCGAGACGGAAGCGGATATTGACCTGTTCGAGCGCCGCCTCGGCCTCTTTCTGCCGGGTGATGTCGGTCTGCACGCCCATCAGCTGCAGCGGCTTGCCGTCGGCGTCGCGCTCGACGATGCCGCCGCGGTCGAGCACCCAGACCCAATGACCGTCCTTGTGGCGCAGGCGCAGCTCGGTCTCGATGGAATCGACGAGGCCGGCAATGTGGCGGTCGCCGCTTTCCTGCGCGCGCTGGCGGTCGTCGGGATGGGTGAGCTTCAGCCAGAGATCGGACGTGTTGGCGAGCTCGCCGGCCTCATAGCCGAGCATCTTCGACCAGGTCGGCGAATAGTAGCAATCGCCGGTCGACAGATTCCAGTCCCACAGGCCCAGATGAGCGCGGTCGAGCGCCAGTGCCCAGAACTTGCCGTTGCGTTTGTCGTCGTCCGCCATTCTTTGTTCTTGCCGTCCCGTCCCGGCAATACTGCACGAAAGCAGAGAAGAAAGGGTTACCGGGTGGAGCTCCTGATCTCCCCCCTTGTGGGGGTTGAGGAGCGGTCCGCGCAACGGACTGGAAGCCAATTGCTTGGCTTTCCGAGCGACGAAAGCCGGCAGGCCAGAGGGGGGCGCAAAGGATCGCGGCGTTGGTTGACTTGAGACCAACTGCCGGTCGATGCGTTTGGGCATCGCAAAGGGCGAAATGCTGGCGGGACAGCGCCCCCCTCTGCCCTGCCGGGCATCTCCCCCACAAGGGCCCACAAGGGGGGGAGATTGCTAACCGCCCAGCCGTCGCCGCACCACTGCCGCATGAAATCGCGCGCCGTGCAGCAGGCCTTCGTCGTTGAAATCATAGGCCGGGTTGTGCAACGGCGCGGTGCCGCCATTGCCCATGAAGACGAAGCAACCAGGGACATGGTCAAGGAAGCGGGCGAAATCCTCCGAGGCGGTCATCGGCTCAGCCGCGACGCGAACAGCGTCGTCGGTCAGCACCGTGCGCGCCGCCGCAAGCGCTTCGTCGACAAGTGTGGCGTCGTTGATCAACGGCACGAACTCGCGCGTGTAAGTGATGTCGGCAGCAACGTTATAGGCCTGCGCCGTACCCTCGGCGATGCGGCGCATCTCCTTCTCGATCGCAGCGCTGACCTGCGGCCGGAAACTGCGGCAATCGCCGAGGATGCGCGCCGTGCCCGGCAGCGCATTACGGGTGCCGTCGGTGATGAGCTCGGTGACGGAGACGACGCCGATATCGGCGGGGCTCAGGCGCCGCGAGACGATGGTCTGCAGGCTGACCACCAGCGCGCAGGCCGCGACCAGCGTTTCCTGGCCGGCATGCGGCCGCGCCGCATGGCCGCCGAGGCCTTTGAGCACGATCTCGAAATTGTCCTCGGCCGACATGACCGGACCGCTCCGGGTCTCGAAATGGCCGATTGCCAGGCCCGGCATGTTGTGCAGCCCGAAAATCTCCTCGAAGGGGAAGCGCTCGAGCAGCCCGTCCTCCAGCATCGCCAGCGCGCCCCTGCCCCATTCCTCGGCCGGCTGGAAGATGAAGCGCACCGTGCCGTCGAAGCCGCCTTCGCCGGCAAGCAGTTTTGCCGCGCCGAGCAGCATCGAGGTGTGGCCGTCATGGCCGCAGGCATGCATGGTGCCGGGCGTTTGCGAGCGCCAGGCCCGCGTGGCCTGCTCGTCAATGCGCAGCGCATCCATGTCGGCGCGCAGCGCGATGGCGCGATTGCCGCTGCCCCTGGTCAGCGTGCCGACGACACCGGTGCCGCCGATGCCCTCGGCCACCTCCAGCCCGAACTCCCGCAACTTCGCGGCGACGAAAGCGGCGGTGCGCTTTTCCTCAAAGCCGAATTCGGGATGGGCGTGGAGATCGTGCCGCCACGCCGTCATCTCGCGGTGCAGTGCGCGCTGGTCGAGTTCAGCCATCCCTCGCTCCTCTGTCACGCCGGCTGCCTCGCCTGCGCGACCTCTGCCGGCGCCATCCCGACCAGCTCGGCATAACGGCCGGGATCGGTCGCGCCTTCGGAGTTGATGATAAGCACGCGGGACCCTGCATCAAGGTGAAGTGCCGCCCGCAACTTCCTGTCGCCGGCAGCGCGGATCAGCCCGGCAAGCCCTGCCCCGCCGCTCTCGCCGGAGACGATCGCCGGATCATTACCCACAGGCCGCGCCAAGCGGTTCATCACCGAAACCGCATCTTCCTCGTCCACGGTCATGAAAGCATCGCCGATCCGCGACAGCACGCGCCAGGCGACTGGCGACGGCTCGTAGCATTCGAGCATCGCCATCACGGTGGGCTTGCTGTGCGCAATCGCGATTGGACGCCCGGCCTTCGCGGTGGCGTAGACGCACGCCGCCCGCGCGGGCTCGACCACGATTGCCCACGGGCGTTCCTCGCCAAGCATGATGGCGAGATGGCCGGCCACCGCCGCGGCGAAGCCGCCGACGCCGGCCTGCAGGAAGACGTGGGTGGGCGGCTGGGGCAAGCGCTTCAGGGCTTCGCGCACGATCACGGTGTAGCCCTGCATCACCAGTCCCGGTATGCGTTCGTAGCCCGGCCAGGACGTGTCGGAGACGACGGTCCAGCCGCGCTCGGCGGCGACGCGGGCGGCTTCCCTGACCGACTGGTCGTAGTCGCCAGCGATGCGCACGATCTCGGCGCCGAAGCGGGCGATGGCCGCCACGCGTTCGTTGCTGACACCCGAATGGACGAAGATGACGGACCGCGCGCCGACCAGGCCGGCGCCCTGCGCCACAGAGCGTCCGTGATTGCCGTCCGTCGCGCAGGCGAACGTCATGCCGGCGGCGATCGCCTCCACGTCGGGCCTCTGCAGGTCCGCGACATCGACAGTGCGACCAAGCCGCTTGCCGGACTCCTCCAGCACCAGATGCATGACGGCATAAGCGCCGCCCAGCGCCTTGAAGCTGCCCAGGCCGAGGCGCTTGCCCTCGTCCTTGATGTGGAGTGCGCCGATGCCGAGCTCGCCGGCCAGCGCCGGCAAGGCGTACAGCGGCGTCTCGGCATCGCTGTCGCGCGCGGCAAGGAAGCGCTCGGCCTCGTCGGCGCCGGCGAGCCCAAGCGTCGCGGCGTCTTCCTCGGTCAGCGGCTGGCGATGGTCCGGATGGCGATTGAGTAGGAACATGGGTCGGCTCTCTCCGTCTGATGGCTGAAATTATTGCAAGACGACCGATAAAAGCGCTCTGTTTCCCGGTTTGGATGCAAGTTTGTTTCGTTGGAACGCCGCCATGCCTGTTTTGCCCGGCCTCGATGCCTTTGACCGCGCGATCCTCGCCATCCTGCAGAAGGACAACGCCACGCCGCAGCGCGTGATCGGCGAGAGGGTGAACCTGTCGGCGCCGGCCGTGCAGCGGCGCATCAAACGCATGGAGGAAACCGGCGCCATCCGCGCCAATGTCGCGCTGGTCGACCCGGCCAAGGTCGGCCACCCGATCACCATCTTCGTCGAGGTCGAAGTGGAGAGCGAGCGGGCAGAGCTGATCGACGCCGCCAAGCGCGGCTTCGCCGAAGTGCCGGAAGTGCAGCAATGCTACTACGTGACCGGCGAGGCCGATTTCATCCTCGTCGTCAACGTTGCGACCATGGCCGATTACGAGGCGCTGACAAGGCGGTTGTTCTTCGCGAACAACAATGTGAAACGGTTCCGGACGTTCGTGGCGATGGACCGGGTGAAGGTGGGGCTGGAGGTGCCGGTGTGAGTGGCTCGCGATTTGCGGCCTCAAGTTAAAAACTGTTCCCTTTTTGTTCCGCTTATGCTAACGTTCAAAACACCGCTAAGCGCGAGTTTCTTGGGATGCTTAGAGATTTTCAATGCGTTCATTCGCATCATTTCCTATCCAAAGTTCTGCAAGCGACGGTGATTCGCTGCAGGCAATGCGGGCACAGTGGGGAATGGCTGACAAGGAAAAGTCTCAGCGGATACGTGACCCGCTTCACAATTTGATCGAATTTGACACGGGGCAGTTCGAGCAAACTATGTGGCGGGTCCTTCAGACGCGCCCGTTTCAGCGCCTAAGGAGAATTCGGCAACTCGGTTTTTCAGAGTTTGTATTTCCCGGCGCGACTCACACGCGATTCGCTCACTCGGTCGGCGTTTTTCATATAGCCCGAATATTGATGAGGATAATCGAAAGCGACACCGCGAAGCGGGCGCATCAAGCAGATGTGGCTCTTGCCGCTGCTCTCGTTCACGATTTGGGACATGGGATGTTCAGCCATGCGTTTGAAGATGTTGGCAAGAAGCTCGATTTGCCAATGGCCATTCATGAAAATGTAAGCGACGCCCTAATTCGTAATTCTGAGGTTAGTGAGACACTTAATTCTGAGTTGGGCCGAAGCTTTTCGGATGAGGTCGCTGACGTCATTCGTAACAAGAAGCCGGGAAATCTGTTTGATTCGGTTGTTTCCAGCCAATTTGATGCTGACAGACTCGACTATATGCAGCGCGATCGGATGATGACAGGAGTTCAAGGTAGTGGAGTCGATGCTACGTGGATTCTCGCCAACCTCGAAGTAGGCACAGTTCGTATAAACGCTGACGAAGAAGCAGCTGGAGAAGTTAAAACCCTTGTTTTGGGTCCGAAGGCCTTTCACGCCGCCGAACATTACGTTCTATCTCTTTTTCAGCTCTACCCAAACGTCTACCTTCACAAAACTACGCGCGGCGCAGAAAAGATTTTTTCGTCTCTTATTATTAAATTGCACCAACTTGTTAAAGAGGGTCAAGCCGAAGAAAGCGGCCTTCCAAATGGCCATCCAATTCTTTTGTTCCTTTCTAACCCTAGCGATATCAACGCGGCTCTCCTTCTGGATGATTCTGTCTTTTGGGGTAGCTTGTATTTTCTCGCAGAATCGAAAAATCAGCTTGTGGCTGAGTACGCAAACCGGCTCCAGAACCGGCGGCTGCTGAAGTGCTTTGACGTCCGGCGATCGATTGAGGCCAGAATCCCCCTGAAGCGTGGAATGACGACGGATGATCGTTCGGAACGGGAAGCAAAGATTTCCGTTATTGCCAAATCCATATTGAAAGAGGTCTCGGAAATTTCAGTAGAAAGAGAGAAGCGTGGCGGACATCAAATTCTTACTGATGAATACAGACGCTCTCCATACAAGAAATTTCAAGACTCTCAGACGCCTTTGAATCAAATACTAATTCGTCAATCGGACTCAATAGAGGACATGGCCTATCTTTCATCTGTTGTATCCGGCGCAGGATCTTTCGATATCAGCCGGATATATCTGAGCGAAGATGATTCTGATGGGCGAGATATGATTTCCAAGATCGTAGAGAAATCAGAGGGAGAAAAATAATGTCAATCTATGACCTCCATGAACATGCTGCGTCTCTCGTTTTGGATGCAGGAGGAGAGTTGGTTGGACGCACTCGCCTTCAAAAAGTGGCTTACCTTGCCCATCTAGCTGGCCTCTCAAATGAGTTCGAATTTGAGTATCGGCACTATGGCCCATTTAGCGAGGACCTCGCCGACGCCATAAAGTTGGCGGTAGGCCTCAGGCTAGTGACCGAAGAAGAGCGACGCACTGATTGGGGTGGCTGGTATTCGGTTTTCACAGCGAAGCAGAAGAAGGCCGCCAACCAAGAGCGCGTAGCATTTATGTCTGCTGCAGCGAAGGTGGGCGCCATTGAGCTTGAACTAGCGGCCACAGCAGCATTTCTTTTTGAAGTCGAAGGGTTTGGAAATAACAACCAGAAAGACCCTTGGGAGGAAACTGCTCGTCGAAAGCCCGAGAAAGCCGGAGATGGGCGCCTCGAACGTGCGAAGATTGCGTATCACAAGCTTAGAGAAATCCCGACCCCGATCCCACTTCCGGCAATTGCGTAGTCAAGCGGCATCTTCGCTGCGATAGACGGAGTGCGGGTGCGGTAGGGTGAGCTCACTCAATTAGCCTTGCCTCGCGCCCGTCCCAGCCACCGCGCATAGATCTCGCCGACGATCCCCCGCCTGAAGATCAGCACGCAGATCATGAAGATCAGGCCGGTGGCGATGGTCACCGGGAAGCCTGACGTCGCAAGCGTGTTTTCGAGACCGACGACCAGGCCCGCGCCGACCGCCGGGCCGACCATGGTGCCGATGCCGCCGAGCAGCGTCATCAGGATCACCTCGCCCGACATCTGCCAGGTGACGTCGGTGAGCGTGGCGAACTGGAAGACGATCGCCTTGGTCGCGCCGGCAAAGCCGGCAAGGGTCGCCGACATGACGAAGGCGGCGAGCTTGTAGCGGTCGACGGAATAGCCCAGCGAAATGGCGCGGTTCTCGTTTTCGCGGATGGAGCGCAGGATCATGCCGAAGGGCGAGTTGACGATGCGCCAGATGGCGAAGACGCCGATCAGGAAGACGGCGAGCACGAAGAAATACATGTTCATCGGCTGGTTGAGGTCGACGATGCTGAAGAGATGGCCGCGCGGAACGCCCTGGATGCCGTCCTCGCCCTCGGTGAAAGGCGCCTGGACGCAGAAGAAGTAGAACATCTGCGCCAGCGCCAGCGTGATCATCGAGAAATAGATGCCCTGCCGGCGGATGGCGAGGAAGCCCATGACGAGGCCCATCAGCGCGGCACCCGCGGTGCCGAGCAGGATGCCGGCCTCGGGCGGCCAGCCCCAGGCTTTCACCGCATAGGCGCAGAAATAGGCCGCGCCGCCGAAGAAGGCGGCGTGGCCGAAGGAAAGCAGGCCGGTGTAGCCGAGCAAAAGGTTGAAGGCGCAGGCAAACAGCGCGAAGCACAGCATCTTCATGACGAAGATCGGGTAGATGACGAAGGGCGCGGCGATCAGCGTCACGATGCCCAGTGCCACCAGCGCCCGTTCCAGCCTGACGGAGGCAGCGGCGCGTTCCTGGTGAAGGGTCGCCTCGCTCATCTCAGGCGTCCCTTCCGAACAGGCCGGCCGGCCGCAGCAAAAGCACGATCGCCATGATGACGAAGATGACGAGGTTCGAAGCCTCGGGATAAAACACCTTGGTCAGGCCCTCGGCGAGGCCGAGCATGTAGCCGGTGACGATGGCGCCGAGGATCGATCCCATGCCGCCGACCACGACGACGGCAAAGACGACGATGATGAGGTCCGAGCCCATCAGCGGACTGACCTGGTAGACCGGCGCGGCGAGAATGCCGGCGAGCCCCGCAAGGGCCGCGCCCAGCCCGTAGGTGAGCGTGAGCAGCAACGGCACGTTGACGCCGAAGGCCTGCACCAGCTCCGGGTTTTCTGTGGCGGCACGGAGATAGGAGCCGAGCCTTGTCTTCTCGATCAGCAGCCAGGTGCCGATGCAGACGACGAGCGAGGCGACAACCACCCAGCCGCGATAATTGGGCAGGAACATGAAGCCGAGATTGGTGCCGCCGGCAAGCAGCACAGGCACCGCGTAGGGATTGCCGGAGACGCCGTAGTAATAGCGGAACACGCCTTCGATGACCAAGGCGAGGCCGAAGGTGAAGAGCAGGCCGTAAAGCGGGTCGAGCCGGTAGAGCCGCGACAGGGCAAGGCGCTCGACCACCATGCCGAACAGGCCGACGATAAGCGGCACCAGGACAAGCGCCGGCCAGTAGCCGATGCCGAGATGGACGAGCAGCAGATAGCCGATGAAGGCGCCGAGCATATAGAGCGCGCCATGGGCGAAGTTGATGATGCGCAGCAGGCCGAAGATGACGGCGAGGCCAAGGCTGACCATGGCATAGAACGAGCCGTTGATCAGGCCGACAAGGAGCTGGCCGAGGAGCGCCTGGATGGGGATGCCGAAGACCATGGTCATGGCGCCCTCCCCGAGATGTCCGTTGAAAGCGGCGCGGCCAGCCGCCTGCGTTGGCGCCGCCCCTCATCTGGCTGCCGCCATCTTCTCCCCGTGAACGGGGAGAAGGGACGCTGGCGCCGGCGATTTCGCCAATCGCAAACGTCGCAGGATGAGCGCCAGCGTTTCGGCCAGCTTCTTTCTCCCCGTTTACGGGGAGAAATGCCCGGCAGGGCAATGAGGGGCAGCGCCGACGCCTGATCGGTAAGAGGCAATATCCAATTGTCGCTTAAGTGCTGCCGCGCCAAGGGCCCCATTTGTGGGATCAAATGATGGCCCATCTCGATCATACCCCCAGCACCTCGTGCAGCTTGTCGGTGTGCGCGGAAAGCTGGCCGACGGCAAAACCTTCAACCACCTTGCCGTGGTCCATCAGGTAGAAACGGTCGGCGATGCGGGCGGCGAAGCGGAAATTCTGCTCGACCAGCAGGATGGTCATGCCGCGCTTCTTCAGCGTCGCCAGCAACTCGCCGATGCGCTGCACGATGACCGGCGCGAGGCCCTCGGTCGGCTCGTCGAGCAAAAGCATCTCGACGCCGGTCCTGAGGATCCGAGCGATCGCCAGCATCTGCTGCTCGCCGCCCGACAGTTTCGTGCCCTGGCTGTTGCGGCGTTCCTTGAGGTTGGGGAAGAGCTCGAAAATCTCCTCCACGCTCATGCCGCCCTTGGCCACGACCGGGGGCAGGATCAGGTTCTCGTCGACGGTCAGCGTCGCGAAGATGCCGCGCTCCTCCGGCACGAAGCCGATACCCTGATGCGCGACGCGGTGCAGCGGCAGGCGGATCAGATCCTTGCCGTTGAAGGTGACGGAGCCGGTGCGCTTACCGAGCAGCCCCATGATGGCGCGCAGCGTCGTCGTCTTGCCGACGCCGTTGCGGCCAAGCAGCGTGACGGTCTCGCCGCGGAAGACGTCGAGGTCGACGCCGTGCAGCGCATGGCTCTCGCCATACCAGGCGTGGAGATCGCGCACGGCAAGCAGCGGCTCACTCATGCTCGGTCCCCATATAGGCGACGCGCACGCGCTCGTCCTTGCTGACGGTGGCGTAATCGCCGGCGGCGAGTACCTGGCCGCGCTGCATGACGGTGATCCAGTCGCAGAGATCGGCGACGACGGTGAGGTTGTGCTCGACCATCAGCACGGCGCGGTCCTTTGCCAGCGAGCGGATGATGCCGGAGATCATGCCGACATCCTCATGCCCCATGCCGGCCATCGGCTCATCGAGCAAAAGCACCTTCGGGTCGAGCGCCAGAGTGGTGGCGATCTCCAGCACGCGCTTGCGGCCATAGGAGAGATCGCCGGCGAGACGATGGGCCGCATCGTCGAGGCCGACGATGGCGAGCAGCTCGCGCGCCCGGGGCGTCAACGCGTCCAGCGCCGAGACCGGGCGCCAGAACTGGTAGCCCAGCCCGCCCGGGCGCTGAAGTGCCACGCGTACATTATCGAGCACGCTGAGATGCGGAAAGATCGCCGATATCTGGAAGGAGCGGACGAGGCCCATGCGCGCCACGCGCGCCGGCGGCGTGCGGGTGATGTCGGTGCCGAGCAATTCGATACTGCCGCTGGTCGGCTGCAGGAATTTGGTCAAGAGGTTGAAGATCGTGGTCTTGCCGGCGCCGTTCGGGCCGATGAGGGCATGGATCCTGGCGTGATGGACGTCGAGGTCGACATCCTTCACCGCGACGAAGCCGGCGAAGTCGCGCCTGAGGCCGCGGGCGGAAAGCACCACCGGCGGCATCTGTTCTTTTCCGTCCGGACGGACGGCGGTGGCGGTATCGAGCGTCACTTGGTGACGAGCGGGCAGCCGCTTTCCTCGGCCTTCATGAAGGCCTTGTCGCCCGGAATGGTCGCCAGGTAGTTGTAGTAGTCCCAGTCCTTCTTGCTCTCCTCCGGCTTCTTGACCTGGTAGAGATACATGTCGTGCACCATCGAGCCGTCGGCCTGCACCTTGCCGTTGGCGGTGAAGACGTCGTTGACCGGCATTTCATGCAGTTGCTTGGCCACCGCTTCGGTCTCGTCGGTGCCGGCCTTGTCGATGGCCTTCAAATACTGCGTCACCGCCGAATAGGTGCCGGCCTGGATCATGTTGGGCATGCGGTTGGTGCGCTTGAAGAAGCGGTCCGCGAACTTGCGGCTCTCGTCGTCGCGGTCCCAGTAATAGCCTTCGGTCAGCACCACACCCTGCGCCGCCTGCAGGCCGAGGCCGTGCACTTCGGCGAGCGTGAAGAGGAGCGCGGCCAACCGCTGGCCGCCGGCGACAATACCGAACTCGGCGGCCTGCTTGATCGAGTTCGAGGTGTCGAGGCCGGCATTGGCAAGCCCGACGATCTTGGCGCCGGAGGACTGCGCCTGGAGCAGGAAGGAGGAATAGTCGGTGGAGCCGAGCGGATAGCGCACCTCGCCCAGCACCTTGCCGCCGCTCGCCTCGACCAGCTTGGCGGTCTGGTCCTTCAGCGAATAGCCGAAGGCATAGTCGACGGTGATGAAATACCAGCTGTCGCCGCCCTGCTTGACGAGTTCGCCGCCGGTCCCGACCGCCTGGGAGTGCGTATCATAGGCCCAGTGGAAGCCATAGGGCGAGCACTGCTTGCCGGTGAGATCGGTGGAGGCGGCGCCGGTGACGATGTCGATCTTCTTCTTTTCCTTGGAAAGCCCCTGGACGGCCAAAGCCACCGAAGACGTCGTGAGCTCCATGATCGCGTCGACCTGCTCGGTGTCGTACCACTGGCGCGCGATGTTGGAGGCGATGTCGGCCTTGTTCTGGTGGTCGGCGCTGACGATCTCGATCGGCGCGCCCTGCACCTTGCCGCCGAAATCCTCGACCGCCATCTTGGCTGCCTCGACCGACCATTTGCCGCCGAAATCGGCGTAGACGCCCGACTGGTCGTTGAGGATGCCGATCTTGACCTTTCCGTCGGAAATTTCGCCAGCCGCCGCCGGCATTGCGGATGCCGCAATGAGCGCGGCCGAGACGAGATAGGATGCTTTCACTGGTGGTTCCTCCCTGGAGCATGACGCCGAAAAGTGTGAAGCGGTTTTCGGACGACATCATGCTCCATCTCTTTGATTTAGAGACGGATTCAGATTTCAGGTCGAACAGACCCGAAATCATCCGGCTCTAGCGGCCAACCACGAGAAACGCGGCCGCCTTGCGATGGTTCAACAGTTCCGTCCGGATTCTGGATTTGGGGCCTCGATCCCGCCTGCAACTCCTCTTTTTTGCGGGGCAGCGCCGCCGTGTGCCTTGGGTGCACGAACGCGAGCCTAGCATCACATTTCACCGGTCGAGAATGCTATTTTCGTAGCATGTGGAAGGGCAAGCCGGCGGTTACCCGAAAATACGAGCCGTCGAGGTGATCCATGGCTAAGGGCTTGCACTGGCTGGGTTTTCCACTCCCGCGCCCGTTTTCCGGCGATTGAGGGGAAAAACATATTTTTCAAAAGCTTATCTCAAACTCTGATTTTACTCACCACGGCAGTCGCTTGCCGTCGCGGAAAAAGCCGCCGGTCGGACCGTCGTCCGGCAAGGTCGCGGCCCAGACGATGCCGGCCGCGCCTTGCGCCACGGGACGGCCGCCGGGGCCGCCCATGTCGGTCGCGACCCAGCCGGGGCATATCGAGTTGACCAGCACGCCGGCGCTGCGGAGCTCGGCTGCCAGGATGCAAGTCAGCGCGTTGAGCGTCGCCTTGCTGGTCGAGTAGGCCGG
The DNA here is from genome assembly GCF_053714275.1 of Mesorhizobium sp. Arg314. Taxonomy (NCBI): domain Bacteria; kingdom Pseudomonadati; phylum Pseudomonadota; class Alphaproteobacteria; order Hyphomicrobiales; family Phyllobacteriaceae; genus Mesorhizobium; species Mesorhizobium sp. Arg314. The sequence continues at coordinate 19,507 of NZ_JBSKBP010000023.1, forward strand.
CGCGCCGGCGCCCATCGAGGCGAGCGAGCCGCCTTGCGACGTGACGTTGACCAGCCGGCCGTGGCCGGAGGCGCTAAGCAGCGGCGCGAAGGCGGCGGCAACGAGCCAGGCGCCGAAGACATTGGTCTCGAAAGCCTCGCGGATCATAGTCCAGTCGGGCCGAAGCGCCCGCGCCGACGGGTCGTAATGGATGGCGGCGTTGTTGACCAAAACGTCGAGCCGGCCGAAGCGGCGCTCGACCTCGGCCGCGGCGTGCGCTGCCGCATCGGGCGCGGCGACATCGAGCGCGGTGGCCTCGACCTTGCCGCCGAGCGTGTTCGCCGCCGCCTCGCCCTTGGCGAGATCGCGCACGCCGATGAGCACGGTGAAGCCGAGTTCGGCCAGTTGCCTCGCCGTCTCCAGGCCGATGCCGCGGTTGCCGCCGGTGACGAGCGCCACCTTGCCGGAATGATCCTTGTTGCCGGTCATTGCTCCTGCTCCTTCAATTTCCTTTTATCGACGGCAAATTTGGCATCGATCACGCCGACCGATTAGAGCGCCGAATTGACACTCATTGCGCGATGCAGCTCATGAATGGCGCGGTCTCGAGCAAAGCGGATCGCCACCGCCGCCGCCGCAAGCGGAGGTAGGCGCGTCGGGGAGCGCTGCCCCTGCTCCGAGCGCTGGTTAGGACTTGACGGAGTCATAAGTCCGCTCAGTGTATGGAGGAGACCTTAGGGCTGAATGATCCTAACTCGGTTGGAGGACGCTCTACCGGTCGGACCGAAAGCAGCTTGGCGGGAGTTTTGGACGATCTGGCCGGCACGCTCAATCGAAACCGATCCAGATGTAGCCATCCTCCTCGCGGCACGGAATGAGATGCAGCGGGGCCCGGTTCTTTGAAATATCGCCGAGAATCTCCATGCCGGCAGAAGTTCCGTCCTCATTGAGCGCCTCGCACCACTTTACGATTTCGCCTGTATCCAGATCGAATCCGCTGTGATGCCAGCGACACACCAGCGTACCATCCCCGCCGAAAGTGCTTGCCTGTCCTGCGTGGCCGTTGGCCCGCGAGGTAGTCTCGAAGAATGGCAATTTCAAATGCGGGCAGGCATTGTTAAAGGCATAGACGCGCCCGCCCCTGCGCAAAATCACCGCATAGAGCGCCTGGAACTCGATGACTTTGTGGTCACCATCCTTCAGTTCGCTCGTCGCGACCGTCCGGTGCCACGTCTTGCCGCCCAGTTGCATGGTCTCCCGCGCGCCCTTTTCGTTCAGCCGGCGCTCGGCTTCAACCTTCAGCTTTTTTATCTCGTACAGCGAAATTCGGTCGGAGGTCCCGCGCAAACGCACTCGAATGAAATCGGATATTTCAACCTCACCCTTGACCTGTTCATAGAGCGTCTCGGAAATCAGGAGGCGGGTTCCGGCCTCCTTGTTGGCTGCTTCGACGCGGCTCGCCACATTGACCGCATCGCCGATAGCCGTCAGGCGTTCGTTGCCGGGTGATCCGACCGAGCCGATCACCGCTTCGCCCAGATGCAAACCGACGCGAATGTCGAAGTCGATGCCGTACATCGAGGCAAAAAAGGGCTTCAGCCGATCGACCGTGGCAAGGGTCTGTAGGGCCGCATTGACCGCGCGCACCGGTGCATCGTCCTGGCCCTTCACGCCAAATATCGCCATAAGCCCGTCGCCGACGAACTTGTCGATGTAGCCGTCGTTGAGCTCGATGACTTCGGCGACCTGAGTGAAATACCGATTGAGCAGATACATGACATCGTAGGGCGTCAACGTTTCGGAGAAGTGGGTGAACCCGGCCACGTCGCTGAAGAAAATGACGACCGACTTCAGCTCGCCCGCACTGGTGGACCTGTGCGGCAGCAACTGACTGGTCATTCGCAGGTCGGTCTCGTCGAGGACGAGCCTGCGGAAGGTGATGTCGGAGGCAGGTCTGAGCTGGCATGCCAGGCGTACGTTGTTGCCAAGCCCCAACCGCTCGACGAGCGTGCGCTCCAGCGCGGTGCGCTCCGGGCAGCCGTCCGCACCGTCGAGAATCCATATCCGGCAGGTCGAGCACTTGGCCTTGCCGCCGCAAGCGCAGGCGATCGGGACATCCGCCCGGCGAGCGGCTTCAAGGACAGATTCCCCAAGCGCCGATTTGATCGATATGTCGTCGGGCAGCGATAGCAACGTAGGCATCGGAACTGATCTTCCACTACGAAGTGGCGCCAGACGCTGGTGTTGATAACAGGTCTATCAGCCGGGCACCGTTTTGGCCTCGTTCGGGCAACACTAGCCCAGCAACGGCCTGGATGCCATCGTCTAGTCCGATAGTCCGCCTGGGTCGGTCGAAAGGCGTGTTCCGCATCGGATGCCAAGCATCAGATCTTGACCACCAGGCAACCCCACGGGTCGGGAAATGCCGGACACATTCCAGAAACAAGATTCAACAGTCGGGAAAAACTCGCGAAAAGACCGGCTGTCATAAACTGCTCCGGAGCAGCCGAACGATTGCGGCGCGCGACAACCCGATATCGATCTTCGAAAAGGAATGCCGATATGAAAAAGACCCTTCTTTCCGCACTTGGCCTTGCCGTCGCGCTCGCTTTCGCGGTGCCGGCCGCCAACGCCCAGACCACCACCACGACGACCACCGCCCCGGCGACGACCACCACCACCCCGGCCGCAGCTACCGAGACGGCGAAGCCGGCCGCCAATGGCCCGCACAAGAAGCATAAGAAGCATCACCGTCATCACGCCAAGAAGCATCACGTGGCGAAGCACCACAAGCATCACGCCAAGAAGCACCACGTGAAGAAGCATACCCACAAGAAGTACGCCAAGAAGGCCGCATAAGGCGCGCCACCGGCTTTTTGCTTTTCAGCGATTGGCCAAAGACTTCATGACTGGATGGTCCCAAGCCGCTTCAACAGGGTTCGGGATCATCGCTTCCGGAAACGCCGTCCTTCGGGGCGGCGTTTTTGTTTTCGGGCATCATGTCCGCTGACGCGGTCCTTCGGCTGCGGATCATGCCCTACTTCTTCTGCGGGTGGATCGTCTCGCCGCGCTTCAGCATCGCCACCAGATCGGCGATCTTCTTCTTGCGCCCCGCCTCGGTCTTCATGTTGTGGGTGCGGAAGGCGAGCGCGAAGCGGTTCTGGGCGGAGAGCTTTTCCAGCATCGCTTTCGCCTTGGGTTCAGCATCGATCGCGGCCTGCAGGTCGGGCGGGATGGTCATCTCCTTCGAGCCGCCATAGGCACGGTCCCAGCGGCCGTCCGCCTTGGCCGCGTCGACCTCGCGCAGGCCATGCCTGGTCATGCGACCCTCCTCGATCAGCCGCGCGACATTGTCGACGTTGATCTTGCTCCAGATGCTCTTCTTGCCGCGCGGCGTGTAGCGCTGCAGGAAACTCCTGTCGTCGAGCGACTTGCGCACAGCATCGATCCAGCCGAAGCAAAGCACGACGTCGATCGCTTCCTTCGGCGTGATCGAGGCCAGCCCCGAGCCCACCTTGTGGACCTTGATCCAGACCTCGCTTTCGCCGGCGTGGTTGTCGTCCAACCAGGCATAGAAGCTGTCGGCATCGGGGAATTCCCGGACCTTGTCGGGATCGACCTTGATCGGGGCCATTGTCACCTCGTCGTTTCATCGCCACCAGTGTGGATGATTCCGCGGCGGTTGTAGCGGCGGCTGATGCCAGTTTCTGTCAGTGGACGCCAACCGGCTTGATCCGATGGATCCCCCATTTTGCGAATTGAAGCGACAGTTCTCTTGTTTTCAATAGCTTGGCAAACTCCACACTTCTGTTGACTTCCACAGATGTGTGGAGTTACGCCAGCGCGAGCATGTCGATCGGTTGTTCCGGCTCGACCACAACTCACGGCTCGACTCGCTCGACGAGGCGTTCAAGGCGCTCGGCCATCCGCTGCGGTTTGACATGGAGTTCCACAAAGCCGCCTGACTTTCGCAACGAAAGGTGGGCGGTCGCTGATCTACCATCGGACCCTCCGATACCACTATCGGTTTCTTCCGTTTCCGCTTCCCGCGCCAGCCTGCCAAGTCCCGTCCATGCAAAGGAAAGGCATGGACATGGAAAAAATCCTGATCGTCGGCGGCAGTTCGGGCATGGGGCTGGCGCTCGCCGGGCGCTGCCTTGAGGAAGGCGCGAACGTCATCATCGCCGGGCGTGGCGAAGCGAAGCTGAGCGCGGCGCGCGACGAGCTCGGCCGGCCGGGCACGCTCGAAACGGCGGTGGTCGACATCAGCCGCGAGGATGAGGTCGCGGCACTTTTCGGGCGCATCGGCCGACTCGACCATATCGTCAGCACCGCCGCCGCGATCGAAGGCGCCTACCGGCTGTTACCGGAGATCGAGCTTTCGGCCGCGCAGCGGGTGGTGGAAAGCAAGTTCTACGGGCCGCTGCTGCTTGCCAAGCACGGCGCGCCGAAACTGCCGACGACAGGTTCGTTGACTTTCGTATCCGGCATCGCGGCCCATCGGCCGGCGGCGCGTGGCTCGGTGGTCGCGGCCGTCAACGCGGCGCTGGAAGGGCTGGTGCGGGCGCTGGCCGTCGAGTTGGCGCCGGTCCGCGTCAACGCCGTGTCGCCCGGCTGGGTCGACACGCCGATCTGGGCGTTCGTCGCGGGCGAGAAAAAGGACGAGACGCTTGCCGCGATGGCGAAACGCCTGCCGGCGGGACGAGTCGGACAGCCGGAGGATATCGCCGATGCAATTCGCTTCCTGATCGGCAACGGCTTTACGACGGGAGAGACGCTGCATGTCGAGGGCGGGCACCGGCTGGTCTGACCGGCGCGAAGGCCTCATCGGCAGCAACAAGCAGCGCCTTCAACGCCGGTGGCTGGATGCGGCGGCGCCGCCAGGTCATCACCACGTCGGCAGAGCGGACCGGCCCGGGCCAGGCAAGCTCGGCCACCTCGCCGCGATCGATCGCGGCGGCGACCGCCAGCCGCGGTACGAGGCCGAAGCCGGCGCCGGCCGCCACCAGCCCGGCTATGGCGTCGATGCTGCCGGCTTCGGCGGCGAGGCTGGGTTTGCCGAGACCTGCCTCGGCAAACGCCTCGTCGACCATGCCGCGATAGACGCAGCCGGTCTCGGTGGCGACGAAGTGCTTTTCGGCCAGCGTCGCCAGATCGACATCCGCCCGGTTGTCGCCGGGCGGAGCGATCAGCGCCAATGGTTCGACCGCAACGACGCGCCTGGCAAGGCGCTGGTCGAGCGCGCCGGCATCGAGATCAAGCTCACGAGAACGCGCGAAGCAGAAGGCGACGTCGATCTCGCCCTCACCCAGCCTGCGCAGCAACTCGCCGCTGCCGGCGATCCTGAGCTTGATGTCGATGCCGGCGTGAGCGGCGCGGAACCCCCCTAGCCAGCCGGCAAGCCTTGCCGAGGCAATCGTCTCCAGCGCGCCGATCGCCAGGCTGCCTGCCGTCTCGGCCCTGATGGCATCGACGGCGGCCCTCGCGTCGTCGGCGAGGGCGAGCAGTTCCTCGGCATAGGGTTTCAGCGCCTCGCCCGCCAGCGTCAGATCGAGCCCCTGCCGCGAGCGGGTGAAGAGGCTGGTGCCAAGCTCGGCCTCCAGCATCTGGATCTGGTCGCTGACGCTCGACTGGGCAAGATTGACCTCTTGCGCCGCGCGAGTGACGTTGCGCGTTCGCACGACCGCCAGAAAGGTCTTCAGCAGCCTGGGATGCATCGGCGCCTCAAGGCTACTGCAGCTGCGGTTTCTTCAGGAAGGAATTGCGGTCGGCGGATTTGACGCGCAGCCAGGTCTCGCGGCCGTCGCGCACCACTCGCAGCGGAATCTCGGCGCCGGCCGGGTTCTGCCAGAGCTTGCGGTAGAAATCGGCCAGACCGTCGACTTCGCCGTCGCGCACATCGGAAATGATGTCGCCCTGGCGCAGGCCCGCCTCTGCCGCGGGACCACCTTCCGCCACGCTCATCACCACCACCATGCCGTTCGACTCGGCCGAGAAGGCTCCGAGCCACGGACGCGGCGCCTTGGCCGCCTGGCCGCGCTTGATGAGATCGTCGAGGATCGGCCGCAAGAGATCGATCGGTACGACCATGTTGATGTCGGCCACCTCGCCGGCGCGGCTCATCTGCAGGCGCAGCGAGCCGACTCCGAGCAGCTTGCCGTCGCGGTCGAACAGGCCCGCCCCGCCCCAGGACGGATGCGCGGGAGCAATGAAGATCGCCTCGTCGATCAGATATTCCCAGTAGCCGGCGAATTCCTGCTTGGTGACGATGTGGGCGTCGACCTGCTGGCCGATGCCGTCGGCGAGCGTCACGGCGTCGCCGATATTGGCCTTGCCGGCATTGCCGAGTTGGACTGCTGGCAGATTGAGCGGCGAAAGCGCCTGCACCAGGCCGAAACCGGTCTCCTGGTCATAGGCCAACGCGTGTGCCGCGACCACGCGCCCGTCCTGGTCGGTCAGCCACACTTCCTCGGCCTCGGTGATGAGATAGCCGATGGTGAGCACCAAGCCGTTGTCGCGGATCACCACGCCGCTGCCTTCGCGGCGCGTGCCCAGCGCATTGGCGGTGAAAGCGTCGTCCGGAACCGTGGCGCGCACGGCAACGACGGAGCGCGAAATTTTCTCGATGGTCATCGATCCATCCTGCATAGCGGGTGTTTTTCTATAAGTATGGCCAAAGGAGCGTGGTGCAAGGGCGGATTGCCCTTCTCCGCTTGGGGGAGAAGGGAAGCGGCGCACTGGCCCAAGCACTAGTTCAACAGAAATTGAACTTTTTTCTTTGACCTGCGCGCCGCCGTACCTAATTTTACCGGCAACCGGCCGTCTCCGCTGTTCACCCAACCCTGCAGGGCCCCCCAACGATGAACCAATACATCCCGCCGAAAGTCTGGACCTGGAACAAGCCGAATGGCGGCGAGTTCGCTTCGATCAACCGGCCGATCGCGGGTCCCACGCATGACAAGAAGCTGCCGGTCGGCAAGCATCCGCTGCAGCTCTATTCGCTGGCCACGCCCAACGGCCAGAAAGTGACGATCATGCTGGAGGAGTTGCTGGCGCTTGGCCACAAGGGCGCCGAATACGACGCCTGGCTGATCAAGATCGGCGATGGCGACCAGTTCGGCTCGGGCTTCGTCGAGGTCAACCCGAACTCGAAGATCCCGGCGCTGATGGACCGCAGCGAGCCGAAGCCGGTGCGCGTGTTCGAATCCGGCTCGATCCTTACCTATCTCGCCGAAAAATTCGGCGAATTCCTGCCCACCGATCGTGCGGCGCGGGCAGAGACTTTCTCATGGCTGTTCTGGCAGATGGGTTCGGCGCCCTATCTCGGCGGCGGCTTCGGCCATTTCTATGCCTATGCGCCGGAAAAGATCGAATATGCCATCGATCGCTTCGCCATGGAGACCAAGCGGCAGATGGACGTGCTCGACCGCCGGCTGGCGGAGAGCGAATATCTCGCAGGACCGGACTACACGATCGCCGACATGGCGGTGTGGCCATGGTATGGCGGGCTCGCCAAGGGCCGTAGCTACAACGACGCCGCACGGTTCCTCTCGGTGCATGAATACAAGAACGTGCAGCGGTGGGCCGACGCGATCGACGCGAGGCCGGCGGTAAGTCGCGGACGCATGGTCAACCGCATGTCCGGCGATCCGGCCTTCCAGCTGCGTGAGCGCCACGACGCCAGCGATTTCGAGACGAAGACGCAGGATAAGCTGCAGGCGGCGGAGTGAACTGCTGATCTCCCCTCGAGGGTGAGATGGCCGGCAGGCCAGCGCCTCCCGCCCGCCTTCGGCGCTTAGTCCTCCGGTCCCGCTGACACTTCGTCGTCCTCGGGCTTGACCCGAGGATCCATGCCGTGACGCGCGCCGAAGGGCGCAACGGAGCAGAATTATTAACCGTTTCAACGCCTTAGGGTCACGGCATGGATCCTAGGGTCTGCGCGCGTCGCTTCGCTCCTTGCTCCGCCCTACGATGACGAAAGCGAAGGGCCGCTTCCTTCACAGAGCCCGCCTCGGCTCTGCCGGGCATCTCCGTCACAACGGGAAGAATAGCCGCCGCTACCTCCCATACGTATACGTCACCGTCGCCTCGCCGAGCGCCGAGCTCTTGGCGGCGACGGAGACCATCTCGGGCAACGGGCTGGCCGGTATGCGCAGGGTCTTTTCGCTGAGCGCATAGAGCGTGAAGACATAGTGATGCTGGCCGCTGCCCGGCGGCGGGCACGGGCCGAAATAGCCTGCGCGGCCGACGCCGCCCTCGCCCAGCACCGACCCCTTGGGCATGCGCTTGCCGCCCTGCGCGCCGGCGCCTTCACGCAGACCCTTGGCGCTCGCCGGGATGTTCCAGGCAAGCCAGTGCCAGAACCCCTTGCCGCCATTGGCGTCGGTGTCGAACATGGTCAGAGCGTAGCTTTTGGTGCCGGCCGGCGGATCCTTCCAGACTAGCGCGATCGAGACGCTCTGTCCGCCGCAGCCGGCCTTGTCGCCGAGATATTTCGCATCCCATTTGCCGTCGGAGACCGACGGGCTGGAAATTTCGAAGGCCTGCGCCTGGGTGGCGAAGGCGACGAGGGCAAGCATGGTGAAGCCGAGGCGCAAACTCATCCTATCCTCCCTGAACAACGCAGCGTAGCGCAAAAGCAGCCCGAAAAAGGGCAAGCGACGTGCTGGCCTGCTCGGACAACGAGAAAGCCCCGCCGGTGGAGGCCGTCGGGGGCGCTGGAGATTGGCGAAGGCGGCGGCGGCATCTGATCTTCCCCACAAGGGGGAGATCAGCAGTTGTTGCTATCCCCGCAGCAATTTCGCCAGCCTCGGCACACCTTCATTCACGGCGCGGTCGTCGGCGAGCGTGAACGACATGCGCAGCGTGTTGCGGCCGGTGCCGTCGGCGTAAAACGCGTTGCCCGGGACGAAGGCGACGCGCGCCTCCTTCACCGAACGCGCCAGCAGCTCGGTTGCGTCGGCGCCTTCCGGCAGCGTCAGCCAGACGAACATACCGCCGTCCGGGCGGTTCCAGGAAATGCCGTCGGGCATGTCGGCTTCGAGCGCGCCGAGCAACGCGTCGCGGCGCTTGCGGTAGGCGCCGATCAGCTTTTCCACCTGGGCGTCGAAGATGGTTTCGGCGACGCGGTGCATGACCATCTGGTTGATCGACGGGCTGTGCAGGTCGGACGCCTGCTTCATCAGCACCAGCTTTTCCACGACATGGCGCGGCGCGCAGACCCAGCCGACGCGCATGCCGGGCGACAGGATTTTCGAGAAGGACCCGCAATAGAGCGTGCGCGCCTTGTCGATGCCGCCGGAGCGGGCGCAGTCGAGCGCCAAGATCGGCGGCACGCCCTCGCCATCATAACGCAGCGCCCGATAGGCCGCGTCCTCGATGACGGCGATGTCGAGCTCGCCGGCAAGGTCGAGCACCGCCTCGCGCTGCCTGGCGTCAAGCGTGTTGCCGGTCGGGTTGGCGAAGTCCGGCACCAGATAGGCGAATTTCACCCGGCCGCCATTAGCGGCGGCAGCGGCGCGATAGGCTTCCGGCGTCATGTTGCCGCCGGCGGTGTTGAGCCGGTCATAGCGCGGCTCGTAGGCGTTGAAGGCCTGCAGCGCGCCGAGATAGGTCGGCCATGTCACGAGCGCAGTGTCGCCGGGGGACAAAAAGAGCTTGCCGAGATAGTCGAGCGCCTGCTGCGAGCCGGAGGTGATGAAGATGTTGCCCTCGTCGCATTGAACGCCGAGCTTGCCCATCTGTCCGGCCAGCCATTTGCGCAGCGGCAGGAAACCCTCGCTGACCTGGTACTGCAACGCAGCACCCGCCTCGGCGCCGCCGAGCACGGCCTGGTAGGCATCGCCGATGGCCTCAGCCGGAAACAGCGACGGGTCGGGGATGCCGCCGGCGAAGGAGATGATGTCCGGCTGGTCGAGCAGTTTCAACAGCTCGCGGATTTCCGAAGCCTTCATGCGCGAGGAGCGCGAGGCCAGAAGGTTCAACAGGGTCAAGGCGCGCCTCCCGAGCGGCAAATCGGCATTTAGGTCAACTTTACTGACCTATTATCAGGCTTTTTGGCAAAGTTGAATAGCCCAGCCGCGAAAACGCGCACAGGCCAATCCAGCCCTCGGTCGGATCGTCGACTATCGGTCGCCGCTCACCGAAACGTGACCGCTCACAAATATCAGAATTCTCTAACTCAATCACCGTCGGTGGTACTGATGAAGCTGGCTCCAACCCGGGGCTGCAAAGATGGGAGAACAAAAGCCATGAAAACCAAGACGGCATTTGTGAGCCTATTGACCGCGTCGGTCATCGCCGGCACGGCATTCGCCCGGCATACTCGACGAGCCGAAGATGATGGCTCCTTTCTTCACCGACAAGACCATGAAGACGATGAAGTCTGATGCCGACATGAAGAAGGTCTGGGCCAAGATGTCGAAGAAGGACCAGGCGGCGATGATGAAGGAATGCCAGGACGCGGCAATGAGCAAGCCGCATGCCGAATTCTGCGCGAAGTTGAACGCGTTGGCCGGCCACGCCTGACATAGCTCCGATCGTGGGTGGCGGACGAGAAGGGGACCGCCACCCTGGCCAGCCGGCCAATTCAAACATTTTAGCGACTGCGAATGGAATTCCGTTGCGCGAAAGCGCGAGCGGATGCAACCTCATTCCAGAAGACCGGCCAGAAGAAGAATATTGGCCCGGAACATGGGAGGGGGCAGTGACGCTCGAACTGATCGGCGCCGGGTTCGGCCGCACCGGCACATGGTCGACTTTCGCCGCGCTGAACAGGCTCGGATTTCCGAGCTACCACATGCAGGAAGTCATCATCAACAAGGCCAACAAGGGTCATCTCGATTTCTGGCGCAAGGTGGCGAACAGCCCGCCCGGCATGCAGCAGGACTGGAACCGGGTCTTCGCCAATTACCGGGCGACCGTCGACAATCCGGGCTGCTGCGTGTGGCGTGAGTTGATGGCCGCCTATCCGGAAGCCAAGGTGCTTCTGACGCTGCATCCGCGCGGCGCCGAAGCCTGGTATGACAGCACCATCGACACGATCTACTTCACCGAAAATGTCTGGCAGTTCAGGGTGCTGGAATGGCTGACGCCGTTTGGCCGCAAGTTCGGCGACATGTCGCGCAAGCTGGTCTGGGGCCGAACGTTGAAGGGCGTGATGAACGACCGCGACAAGGCGGTGGCACGCTACAATTCCTATATCGACGAGGTGAAGGCGGCGGTGCCGCCCGAGAAGCTGCTTGTGTTCAAGGTCAGCGACGGCTGGGCGCCGCTCTGCGATTTCCTCGGCGTCGCGCTGCCCAACGAGCCCTTCCCCAACCTCAACGACCGCGCCAGCATCAAGAAGATCATCAACGGCATGATCATGGGATCCTATCTGATGCTGGCCGGCGTGGCGGCCGCGATCGCGCTGGCGCTCGGCGGACTATGGTGGTGGCTGGGGTAACGACAGCCACTCGCGACGGTCGATAAATCGGCAAGGCCCCGGTGCTCCGGCGCATGGCGGGATTGTCGTTATATTAGAATAGGCGCATATTGTAGGAAGCCGAAGCCATGCTCCGGTTGAACCGCCCGCTTGCCGTAGTGCCCAGGCGGTCCGCAGACCAGGTCAAATGTCAGAGAAAGCCAGCAGATCCGCGCTGCTCAAGCAGCCGGCGGTCGTGATATGTGGAGGAGGATCCCATGAAGGTTACCATACTGGCGACTTACGAACCCCATGCCGCCAAAGGACTGATGCAAGGATCGAACCGGGAAGCCGCAATCAAGGCGCTCTTTGAAAGTGTAGGCGGCAAGATGAGCAACCTGATGTTTACGCGCGGCATCTATGACGTCATCGTCAATGGCGAGGTGCCGGACCAGATTGCCGGGATGGGCATGACGCTCGCGGTGCGGGCAAGCGGTTCGGTGAGCGATCTCGTCGTTCTGGAAGAGCTCGACATGAAGTCAGTGATCGCGGCCGCCAACAAGGCCGCCGGCGCCTACAAACCTGCCGGCTGACAGGAGGGCGCCATGACTGCCTACAACGTAGTCCGCTTTCGCACCAAGCCAGGCAAGGAAAAGGCCTTCGTCGAGGCACATGAGAAGATCTCGCTGAACGCCAAGGGCTTTCGCAAGGGCGCCCTTATCAAGACCGGCGAGCGCACATTCTGCATGGTCGGCGAATGGAACGACATGGACAGTCTCGCCGCGGCGCGCCCGATGATGATCGGCGTTCTCGACACGTTTCGCGAGATGCTTGAAGATCTCGGCGGCGATCTCGGTGTGACGGATCCGGTGTCGGGGACAGTCGTTGCCGAAATAGGCTGAAGGCGCCGCCGTTTGGCGCTGGCCGGGCCGCCTTGCGCGCCCGGCCAGCGCCGTTGGCATGAAGCTCCGCGACATGCCGCCGGCGCTGGTGTGGCGCCTCCGCGTTCGCCTCAGAACGGCAACCGGATCTCGTCGTCCTGAGGGGCCCGCGGCCAGCCGATGTCCTTGCGGATCTCCGGAGGCAGCTCGTTGAGCTCGCGCGTCGTGCGCCGGCGCTTGCTGGCCTGCGCGAATGCGGCGCGGATTCGGTTGAGACTTTTGAACATGAAAACCCCTCAAAATAAGCGGCGGAGAACCGGTGCCGCTTCTTCCCGACTCCGCTTTTGCGATGCGTCTGTAACCGGTGGATTGCGCGCGAACGGTGAAATGTTTCACGAAGCCGGAGCGACTTGAAACATATGCATGCAAACTATTTTATGGGATTTACAGGCGCGTGGCCGCGATCCCGCCGCCGTTTCAACGTGCCGCCCAGTTGCCTTTCAGCCCGGTCGGCCCTGCCTCCCTCACGATGACCTCGCGGTGCGGATAGGGGATGCCTATGCCGTTCTTTTTGAACGTATCCCACAGCGCCAGCAGCACCTTGCCGCGCACATTGGTCAGGCCCTGCTGCGGATCGCGGATCCAGAAGCGCAGGACGAAGTTGAGCGAGGAGTCGCCGAACCCCGTCAGCCAGCAGACCGGCCGCCGGTCGGCTTCGACCCGGCCGACGCTGATCGCGGCCTCTATCGCCAGTTCGCTGACCTTATGCGGGTCGGCGTCATAGGAGACGCCAAAGTCCACGTCGAGCCGCACGAGATTGTCGCTGAACGACCAGTTGATGACCCTTTGGGTGATGAAGTCTTCGTTCGGGATGAGATATTCGCGGCCATCGCGCGTGACCACCGAGACGAAGCGCCCCCGCAATTCACGTATCCAGCCGAATGTGCCTTCGAGCGAGATGGTGTCGCCCGGTTTGATCGACTTGTCGAGCAGGATGATGATGCCGGAGACGAAGTTCGAAACGACCTTTTGCAGCCCGAAGGCGAGACCGACGCCAATCGCTCCGGAGAAAACCGTCAGCGCCGTCAGGTCGACGCCGACGGCGGAGAGGACGACAGCGCCGGCAACCAGCACGAGGCCGATCTTTGCCACCTTGCCTACGAGGACGCGGATCGAGGGTGTCAGGTCCTCGGAGATGCGGACGCGCTCGTCAACATAGTTGCCGATGACCACCGCAAGCCAGACCGTGGCGACCAGCAGCACCGCCGCCTTGAGCAACATCAGAGCCGAAAATCGGACCGCACCCAAAGGGGTTGCCAGGCTGTCCAGGAAGGCCGCGGTCTCGTCACTGATGCCCAGGATGACAAGCGCCGCGTAGATCCAGATCAGCCAGCCGAGCAGACGAGCGGCGAGGCGATTGTGGAGGACGCGCGACAGCACCGACGCGACAAGCCAGGCAAGCGACAGAGAAAGCACAACATGGAGGAGGTAGAGGTGGCTTGGCCACACGAAAGCGCGCATGAAATTGAGCGCGGCAAGCAGGAACAGGGCGAAGAGAATCCAGTCGGTCCGCCGCAACAGGGCGATCACGACCCGCAGCAGTCCAGGGTGCCCCTTGATCTGGCGAGCCTGGTCCTCGATGAGCGGCTCGACGCGCCGGCCAGCGAGCTTGGCCGCGACGAACAGCGTGAGGATAATGGCGAGCTGATAGAGGAGCCACGGCGTGGCGGCATAGTCGATCCATCCGCTGGACCAGACCAGCGCTCGGCTCATGGCGTCGCGAACATCCATTGCCACACGCCCATCATGAACGGGCTAAAGAATTTGAACCCGCTTTTCCACGGCCCGTTTCAAGGCCACGCATTCATGGCGATCCGGCGGCTATGCGCCGCCCGAGCCGGCGCGTCGGCGTTTGTCCGACGAACCCTTGCGTTGATCCTCTGCGTCGATCTCGTCCATCGCCTGTTCCCAAAAGCGCAAGTCGGCGCCCTCGGGTTTTCCTTCCTTTTCCCAAAGCTCATAGGCACGCTGGCGGATACGGTCTTCCCTGCTCTGGTCAGCCATGGAAACCTCCCGATCTCTGTTCCACCAGAAGGAACGCCGGCGCCAGCGAAACGATCCATGCGAAGGCCCGGCGGTGGCCAATTTTCTCGGCGCGACCCGCCTCACCCGATCATCGCGCCATCCCTGGCAATGGCGGTGCCCGCCCGATAAACTGTGCGTTCCTTCGGCACCGCCACCACGGCTTGCGGAACATGCTCGGCTTTGAGCGCGACAAAGTCGGCCTTGGCGCCTACCGCAATGCCGTAGCCTTCCAAGCCCAGCGCCTTCGCGCCGGCATGGCTCACCACGTCGTAGGCGGCTTCCAGCTCCCGATCCTCGTAGAAGCCGGAGCGGTAGCCGATCATGTTGGCGCGGTTCAGCATGTCGCCATCGCCATAGGGCCACCAGGAATCGCGGATGTTGTCGGAGCCGGCGAAGACTGTGACGCCCGCCTTGCGCAGCGCCGCCACCGGCGGGAAAGGATGATCGCCGGGCGCGTTGGTCATGATGGCGACGCCGGCGGCGGCGATCCTCTCGCCAGCCCTGGCCAGCGCGTCGGCGGAAATGTCGCCCAGCGCGTAGGCGTGGCTGACAGCGACTTTTCCCTGCATACTCAATGCCGTGGTCCGGGCGACTATCTCCTCGATCTCGAACAGGCCGAGCGTGCCGCCGTCATGCAGATGAATGTCGACGCCGACGCCGCGCTTTTCGGCAAGGCCGAAGACCACATCAAGGTGTCCCTTCACATCGCGGTCGAAGCTCGCCGGGTCGAGTCCGCCGATCAGGTCGCAGCCGAGCTTCAGCGCTTCGTCGAGCAACTCCGCGGTGCCGGGCGAGGACAGGATGCCGCCTTGCGGAAAGGCGACGAGCTGGATGTCGATCAGATCGCGATGCTTTTCCCGTACGGCGAGGATCGTCTCGACATGCTTCAGCCCGACCGCGGTATCGACCATGACATGGCTGCGCATGGCGAGGCTGCCATGGCCGACGCAGAGCTCGAGCTGGCATTTCGCGCGCTCTTCCATCGGCGCGGCCCGCTCGAGGTTGCGCATCTGGAAAGCGACGCGCTCGCGCACATCAAAACCGTTGGTGCAGGGAATGTGCGGACGCCAGGCATCGCCATAGAAGGAGGTGTCGAGGTGGATATGGCCCTCGACGAAGGCCGGCAACACGAGCTCGCCGGCGAGGTCGATAGCGCCGGCCGGCGGCGTGGCGGCATTGGTGGCCGGAGTGACGGCACTGAAGCGGCCGCCGGCGACGGTGAGGTCAGCGACCGTGCCGTCGGCAAGTCTGGCGTTGAGAAAATGAGTCTGGTTCACGATGCAATCCGTTGAAAAGGCAAGCGTCAGTCGTTGCCGGTCGAGCGGACGAGGTCAATGCGGATCGAGGGAGAAAGTGTCTCGCCTTTCCCTTCTCCACTTGTGGGAGAAGGTGGATCGGCGCGCAGCGCCGAGACGGATGAGCGGTGTTGGAAGGAATGAGGCGCCAGTGAACCCGTGCGGTCACATCTGGGCAAGCGGCGTTGCCAAGCTGGAACACCCCTCATCCGACCGAGCTTCGCTCGGCCACCTTCTCCCGCAAGGGGTGAAGGAAAGAGCCCGCAATATACCGTTTTCGCGGAAGTTTCAGCGGGCGGCAAATATGGCATGGTGAAGTCTGCGGTATGAGGCCGCCGTGGTCGACGCGGACGCCCAAGCACATCCCCAACAATGCGCCCCCAACGGACGCGTCGACCATGAACGGAAATGCCAATGGCGACCTTGGCCCAGGGTCGCCGTTTTTTACCCCTGCGCCGCGGCGTATTCCGCGACCAGCGGCTCATATTCCTCAAAGGCGGGCAGCGCCGCGTAGCTGTGCACGGCCGATGTCGCCGCCCAAGGCAATTTCTCAGCCGTCCAGGTCTCGATGAAGGGCGTGAACCAGGCATGGTCGTCGAGCATGGTCGGGCGCAGATTGACGAACCAGTCGATCCCTTCCGGCCGCGTGAACATCCAGGTCATGCAATAGCCGCAGAAATAATGTTTCGAGGCGCCGTGCAGGCCGCCGATCACCGGCTCGCCCCCGGTCACCTCGAAACCTTCCGAAGGGATCGCCGCGCTCAGTGAATAGGCGCTGGACGACATCCGCTGGCAGCCGGTGCAATGGCAGGCCATGGTGAGCAAGGGGCTTGCCGAAATCTTGAGGCGCACGCGGCCGCAGCGGCAGCCACCTTCGGCGGGAAGAGTGACGGTGGGCAAGATCGGCTCCTTGGGTTGGGTTTTCCCTTCTCCCCTTGTGGGGTGAGAAGTGGTCTGCGCAGCGGACGAAAGGCCAATTGCTTGGCTTTTCGAGCTTCGAACGCCCTGAGCAATGCGAAGGGCCGGGCACCGTCGCCGAAGGCGACGGATGAGGGGTGCTCCAGGGAACGCCAGCGTCTCACTCCGCTGGAACACCCCTCATCCGTCTCGGCGATACGCGCCGATCCACCTTCTCCCACAAGGGGAGAAGGAAGAAAGCGTTCAGCCAACCAGCTCCGCCGTCGTGGTCATCCGCACGCCCTGCGCCGCGAATGCCTCGTTGTGGCGGGCGATGATGTCGGGCGCCTTTTCCTCCAGCGAATCCAGCGTCGAATGCGCGTCGGAGACCACGGTGACGCCGAGGCCTTCGGCAAAGGCGCCCTTCACTGTGGCGGCGACGCAGAAATCGGTCTGGGCGCCGATGAGCACGACGTCGCCGGCGCCCTGCCCCGCCACCCATTCGGCCAGGTCGGGGTTGGAGAATGCATTACCGACCTTCTTGCCGAAGGTCGGCTCGTCGGCGGCCTGGCCGAGCGGCGGCCATACCGGCCAGCCGGAAGCGCCCGGCGCCAGCGGGTCGCCCTCCGGCCCGTCATGGCGGATGAACGCCACCTTGCGGCCGGAATGCCGCGCCCAGTCGATCAGCCTGCGCGTGCGTTCGGCGATGGCGTCGGCGTCGTGGATCGGCGGATCGAAGCGGCCGTCGAACATGCCGGTCTGCAGGTCGATGACGATGAGCGGCGCGGCGGGGGATGGGGTGATGTCCGGCATGGCGCGAAGATAGCGTGGGTGGGGGATGGGTCAAGAACGGGAACAGCCGGCAAGCGTCTTCCTCAGTCAGGAGAAACAACCCCCAGTTGAAATCACAAAATGCTACAACTAAGGTAGGTCGAGGGATTGGGGGGTGACAATGAATGAACAATACACGGTGCATCTGATCGGCGGAGGCACTGGCGGTGACGAGCAAGCGGTGTTTGCGCTGCACGACATGGGAACAAGGTGCAGGCTCACCTGCAGTTATCGGAACAAGGTCATCGAGGCAGAAGAAGACGACTATTTCGAAGCCCTATGCCAAATCCGCAAGCAGCTCGAAGTGGAAGGGATACTGCCCTTTTGTTATGGCGCTAGTTACAATGTTTTCCCTGAAGGCACCGTGACAGAGATGAGTCGTGGATTGGTGGTCTGCAAGGTGAAAACCGGGGAACATCCTAAGAAGAGCGACTTAGTCAATATATTTGACGAAGGCTATGATGTGACGCCCGTGTTCGTCCACATGCAGCAGAAGTTTTGGGATTCGTGGCTCGCCTCCCTGCCCCGATCGCAAGACCCGGAGGTAGCGAACTCAAAGGACGGCTCAGTCCACTCCCTCTGGCAGTCTCTAACACTTAGCTTTGCCAAGATGTTGAAATCGCTTTTTCCACGGTCAGGGGAAAGATAAGGCCCCGCCCTACGACATCGGCGGCATCGGCCCCTTCAGCGCTTGCGCCAGCGCATCGCGAAAGACCGCGATCGGGCGCGCCAGCCTTCCGGCCGGCGGACGGTGCAAGAGCCAGCAGCGTACCTGCGGAGCGATCGGCTCGCTGCTGGCCGGCATCGCCTGGGCCTGGGGCGGCTGGAACGCGGTGTGCGCGGCGGGCAGGGCGTTCGGGGTGGTGGCGCTCGTGGTGGACTGGCTAGAGTAGCGCGGCGCCTACGGGGAGATACTGCGCCGCGCCGATCACCCCGCTAGTGATCCTGCAAAAGATACAAATTGCCAAGGACACCTACGCCAAGAGCAGCCATTGCAACGGCCAGCAACGAAAGCGCAGCGACAATCCGCCAGACGACTGCCAGCGAATGACCACGGTGAAGCTGACTGCAATATCCGCCGCCTATCCAGGCAACTCTCCTGAAGGCTAAAACGGCGACAATGCTGGCAACCGCCAAAGGGAAAAGCGCCAGCAACATCCTTGCGGTTGGCGGATGATTATAGAGGCCGATGACCGCCTGCGCGAAGCGGTAAACGAAGACAGGCACGTATCCTACCATCGCGACGAGGCCGCCAAGCACAAGGTACATCGCCAGACGCCACGGCCAGTCTGCGAGCCACGGTCTGGCAGCAAGTTTTTGGATTCAATAGTCGAGCGCCGCAGAACCGAGGCTGCCAAGCATCCAGCACGATCCGATCCACCAATTCATGCCGGCAGTCTATCGCTCCCTGGTTAGCTCGGGATTAAGCATGGTCAAGGTGGTCGGAGTGTTGGGCTGCGGCGTTCCCGCTTACGCATTCCTCGGATCGGCCAGGCATTGCGGGATCGCGCGGGTGGCGGCGATCAGCCTGCCGCGCATTTCCGAAGGCCGGCGCAAATTCTGCCAGTAGGCGCCGATGCCCTTCATTTCATTGCCCGCATCGCCGCCGAGCGCGCCGTCGGCGCCGACCAGCATCGTCACGACCTTGACGCCGCAGGCAAGGTTGCGGTCGGGGTCGGTGATGTCGACCTCCGACTTGAAGCCGCAATGGTATCTCTGCTCGTCCGACAGCGACAATTGCAGCAGGCCGATCGAATACTGATCCTGGTCCGCTTCCCAATAGGCGGCCGCGCTGTTGTTGACGGATTCCGCGCTGACCAGGTCGGCGAGCAGCGTGCGCCAGAACACGGCACGGCCGCTGCGGTCCTGGCGCAGATAGCCCGGGCAGAAAACCCCTATATCGGAAGGCTCGAGACCGCTCAGCGGCTTTTCGGCATCGATCAGGTATGCCAGCTTGCGCGTCACGGTCTTGTGGTCGACCATCTTTGCCACCGCGCCCTGCCCCGCAAGGCAGTTTTTCGCGAAGGCCTGCGCCTCCGGCTGGGTAGTGTGCCCATGGGATTTCCATTGCGCGGTGCAGGACTTCTCGGATGCGACAACGGGCGCCGCCGCCGGTGGAGCAGTTGGTGAGGCAGCCGCCAGTTTGTCAGGCTTGGGTGCGGCGGCTTTCGGCTTGGCAGCCTGCGGCACGGCGCTTTCGATGATCTTGGGGTTGGCGCAGCCCTCCACCAGCAGGGCAAGTCCCATCAATGCCACGACCGCGCGGATCAGCTTAAACCGAAGTCCAGCCAAAAAACGGACTGACCCGCCAACGTGCAATGACCCCTCCCGAGCGGTAAACAGGTACAGACCAGCCCGGCCTCGTATGGTCACTCTGCCAGATCGGCCGTGGCCTGTCACCCGATCCCGCCGGTGATTATGAAGGTTCCCTTGCAGCGCCCATCGGGCAACCGCGCGATGGCCGTGACGATCGAGCCGTAGGCGCCGCGCCAGACGCTGTGGAGGCCCTGGTGCGTCGAGGCCGGCACGACCACCCGGCCGGTGTATCGGTTACCGCTCGCTTGCATCAGGACGGGCTCGCCATTGACGTGAACCTTGACGGCGGCCGGCTCGTCCGCGCCCACTTCCAGCATGATCGCGATCTCGTCGGTGTCGCCGAAATGCGTCGTCTGTCCGGTGAGCGCAAGCGTAAGCGGCGCATCGCCTGCCGCCACGCCCCTGCCCTCGAACACATCATCGGCCAGCGCCGGCGTGCGCGGCGGGACGGTGCGGCGTTGCGTGGCGCGTTCGTAATCGCCGGCAATCGCCAACAGCGCCGCGTCGTCATAGGCCTTACCGGCGAAGGTCAATCCGACCGGCATGCCGATGTCGGCCATGGTGCCCATCGGCACCGTCACCGTCGGGATGCCAAGATGGCGCCAGACGAGATTGCCGTTGGCGACCCAGGTGCCGTTGCGCCAGGCAAGCGCGGCCGAGGCCTCGTTGATGTCGGCATCGGCCGGGCCGACATCGGCGACAGCCGGCAGCACCACGGCATCGAGGCGGTTGGCATCGAGCCAGTCCTCGAAATCGACGCGGCGCGTTGCCTCCAGGCCCTTCAGTCCCGCCTCTATGGTCGGAATGTCCGCGAGCGGCGCCACGCCTTTCTTTGCCCGCTCCACATATTGCCCCAGATCGAAATCGGCGTCCCCATAACGGTCGGGCAGCGTGCCGGGCGGCTGCGGGAAAATCTTGTTGCCGTCGACCGACGCAAGATCGGGGATAGCCGGATCGGCATTGGCGCGCAGGAAATCGTCCCACGACCAGATGGACAGCTCCCAGATCTCGCACCCGGCGAATTCCACCGGCACCAGCCCGCGGTCGACCATCGACAGCGCGCCCGGACGGGCGCGCTCATAGTTGGAGACGACAGGGAAATCGACCTCGACCACCTCGGCGCCGAGCGCTTCCATATCGCGCGCCGCCTGCCGCCACAGCTCCAGCACCGAGGCGCGGGTCTCGATCGGGCGCTCCGCGCCATCATCCTTGCCGATATACATTTTCGGCACGCCGAGGCGTTTGCCCTTGAGCGCGCCTTGCACGGCAAGCGCCGTATAGCTCGCCGGCCGCAGCGCCGAGGCTCTAGGGATATCCACCCAGGGCTGCACGCGCCAGAAATCGCCGCGCGTCTCGACATCGTCGGCGACGATGATTTCGAGCAGCTCCAGCATGTCGGGAACGGTGCGTGTATGCGGCACCACCACATCCATGGTCGGCACCAGCGGCCAGTTGCCACGCACCGAGATCACGCCGCGCGAGGGCGTGTAGGCGACCAAAGCATTGTTGGAGGCCGGCGCGCGCCCGGACGACCAGGTTTCTTCGCCCAAGCCGAAGGCGGCGAACGACGCGGCAGTCGCCGTGCCCGAACCGTTGGATGAGCCGGAGGCGAAGGCGGCGGTGAGGAAATCCCTGTTGTAAGGGCTCTCGGCACGGCCGTAGACGCCGCGCTGCATGCCGCCATTGGCCATCGGCGGCATGTTGGTGAGGCCGATCAGCACCGTGCCCGCGGCGCGCAGCCGGGCGATGGTGAAAGCATCCTCGGCGGCAACAAGACGCTCGAAGGCCGGCGAGCCGGCCGCCACCGTCAGGCCCTTCGCCTTGTAGCTGTCCTTGGCGGTGTAGGGGATGCCGTCGAGCGGCCCGAGGACCCTGCCCTCGCGACGACGACGGTCGGAGGCCTCGGCCTCCTCGAAACTGTTCGGATTGAGGATGGGCACGGCGTTGAGCGCGATGCCGTGGCGATCGTAATGCGCAATGCGCCTGAGATACGCGCCGACCAGCTCGACGCTGGTGACGGTGCCGTCTGCCAGCGCGCGGCGCAGGTCGGCGATCGAGGCTTCGACGAGGTGGAGAGAGGGCATGATTCGTCCTTGCGCCCGTGATCGGCTGTATCGACCCAAGGCCGCGTTCCGTCACACCCCCCCTCTGCCCTGCCGGGCATCTCCCCCGCAAGGGGGGAGATTGATGTCGCGAACGCTTTCGCCAATTGTCGGCCTCGCAGGGCATGGCGGCGCACGGAAGCTGCTGATCTCCCCCTTGGGGCCCTCGAGGGGGAGATGGCCGGCAGGCCAGAGGGGGGAGATGGCCGGCAGGCCAGAGGGGGGTGCTGTCCCGCCCGCCTTCCGGCGCCCCCGCAAAGGCACGGCCTGCTCGGCCGTTTGCTTGACAGAAACCGCTCATATGAGATTATCCGCCAATGTTTTACGAGGGCAATTACATGAAGAAGACTTACGAAAAGCCGGTTTTCGTACGCAAGGGCCAGCTTTCGACGGTTGTGGCGACTGCTTCGCTTGTCAACGGCGCCTGATAGGGCTACCCAAAAATTGATCTCTCAATAATCCCCGCCACGGCCGGGATTATCTTGTGATTCAGCTCTTGGACTTTGACCAACATTCCTGATGGTTACGTGGCCAGCCGCTGTGTCTGCCGGTGGCCTTCAGGCCTTGTCCCGCCGGTACGCTCCGGCGACATCAGAGCGCCACCACGAGATCATCCAGCACGGCCTGCCAGTGGTGCCTGGTGGAGATACGCACGCGTGTCACCGCCTTGAGCATCGGCGCATGGTGGACCGGCGCCAGCGCCGACAGCACGATCTCATTCCTGGCGATCAGTTCCTCCCCCAGCCAACTTTCGACCAGCGCGACCTCGCCTTCCGACGTAAGCCAGGCCGCGGTCAGCATCACCGAATGGAAGCCGAAGGGCGCGGCGCGGCCGAACTCGGCCGGATGGCCGCTGCTGGTATAGGCGATGTAGGCGCCCGACACGTTGCCGTTGACATAGCCCTCGCTGTTTGGCGTGTGGTCGCGCGACATGGCGTTGAGATTGCGCCAGTCGAGCCCGGCATGGCCTGACGGCACCTTGCACAGGCCGCGCGGGGTTATGTCGTCGAAACCGATGACGGTGAGCGTTGCCTCGGGCGCCGGCGCACCGGGCGACAACCGGCCGAGATCGACCGGATAGGCCGATAGCTTGAGTCGCCGGTCGAGCCCGGAACCGGCAATGACGATTTCATCGGCATCGATGCCCAGCGGGAGGCGGAAGGCGGCGTCCGCGGGCAGGGCGCGGCTCTCGAGCAACTGGCCCTTGCCCATGACCGACAGCGTGGCGCCCGTCCCGGCCGGCGTGCTGCCGCTAACCGTCCGCCGCGGCGCCAGACCGACCGGCTTCGGCAGGCCCTCGCCGGCGAGGCCAACCATGGAGCCCGGCGCTTCCAGCAGCCGCACCGGCTGGTCCGCATTGGCGCTGCTGGCGCGCCAGCCGGGCGGCACCGAGACCGCGAAACGATAGACCCCGGGCCGCTGGATCACCGCGCTGCGGCGCTTGGCCGACATCGCGAAATTGGCGAAGCCGGCGCCGTTGCTGCGCGCGGCGGCAAGGAACGCGCCGCGCTCGTCATAGAGCCGCACCATAACGCCCGCCATCGGCCGGTCGGCCACGCCATAGGTGCCGTCGTCGTCGACATCCATGTAGACGAAGGACGAGAAGTTGAGCTTGCCGGATGTCGGGCCCCAAGTGACGCGCTGCGCATAGTCGCCGGCCGGATTGGGGTTGCCGCGCGCCTTGCGGCGCTTGCGGCCCCGCCGCAGCGCGATCGCGATCAGGGCGATCGCGCCGGCAAGGACGAGGGTCGAGATGAGGACGACGAGGGCAGTGTCAGCCATGGCGGGGAGGCGATGGATGGAGACATGCGTTCAAGATCACGAGCATGATGTTGGTCCCCCTTGAATATATTTTCAACCTAGCCTGCGTCATCTTTCCTGCACAGCTGCAGTTGGCGAGAAGCGGGCGATGGCGGCGGGACAGCACCCCCCCCTCTGTCCTGCCGGACATCTCCCCTTGCGGGGGAGATGTCCGGCAGGACAGAGGGGGGGTGGGCGGGAACTCGGTCAAGCCGATTGAGGTGCTTAAGACACGCCGCGCCCCTCCTCACCCCAATTCCGCCCAGACCGGCGCGTGGTCGCTGGGGTTGTCCCCTCCCCGCACCTCGCGGTCGATGCCCGCCGCTTTCAGTTTTCGCGCCAGCTTCTTCGACAGCAATATGTGGTCGAGCCGCAATCCCGCGTCGCGCAGCCAGCGGTTCCGGCGGTAGTCCCAGAAGGTGTAAAGCTTCCCCTCCTTGGGGAAGACCTTGCGCAGCGCGTCGGTCCAGCCCTGGTCGATTAGCGCGGCGAAGGCGGCGCGGCTTTGCGGTTGCACCAGCGCGTTGTCGTCATAGGAGCGGGTCTCATAGATGTCGCGCGGTTCGGGCACGATGTTGAAGTCGCCGGCGAGCACCACCGGCAGGCCGGTGTCGAGGAGATCACCGGCATGCGCGGCGAAGCGCTCGTGCCAGGCGAGCTTATAGTCGAATTTCGGCCCCGGCCGCGGGTTGCCGTTCGGCGCGTAGAGGCAGGCGATGACCACGCCGTCGACCGCCGCCTCGATGTAGCGCGCCTGGCGGTCGGCATCGTCGCCGGGCAGTGCATCTCTGGTCAGGACGGGTTCGGCGCCGCGAGCCAGTATGGCGACGCCGTTCCAGGTAGGCTCGCCCTTCCACACCGCGCCATAGCCTGCGTTCGCAAGTCTGGTCAGCGGAAACTGCGTGTCGCGGGACTTGAGTTCCTGCAGGCAGACAACATCGGGCTTTGCCCTGGCGAGCCAGGCGAGCAGGTTTTCCAGCCGGCTGTTGATGTTGTTGATGTTGAAGGTGGCGAGCTTCATTTGCCGAAGACGCGCCTCGCTTCGTCATCCTCGGGCTTGACCCGAGGATCCATGCCGTGACGGTCGCCGTGGGGTTCGGCGATGCAGGATTCTGAGACGCCGCAACGCTCGTATGTAACGGCATGGATCCTAGGGTCTGCGCGCGTCGCTTCGCTCCTTGCTTCGCCCTAGGATGACGAGCTCGAGGGCGCGAATTTAGCGTCGATCGTCTCCGCCACCGTCTTCAGATGATCCGCCGTCGAAAAGCCCGAGATCGCCTTGCGCGGCTTCAAATCGTGGTCGCCATCCTCGAGCCAGATCACCTCGATGGCATTGGAAAGGCCGTAGTTCGCGACTTCATCCCTTGTGCCGAACTCGTCGCGCGTGCCCTGGAAGATCAGCGCCGGGGTCTTCAAATCAATGAGATGCTTCGTCCGCAACTGCTCGGGCTTGCCCGGCGGATGGAACGGATAGCCGAGGCAAACCAGACCGGCGATCTCGCCTTTTTCAAACATCTCGTCGGCGACCATCGAGGCGACGCGGCCGCCCATCGACTTGCCGCCGATGATCAGCTTGCCGGCCACGCCCTTGGCGCGCAGATCGGCGATCGCCTTGATGTATTCCGGGTTCACAGTCTCGGCGCGCGGCGGCGGCTTGCGGTGACCGTAGCGGCGCGCCGCCATGTAGTGGAACTCGAAACGCGCGACTTGGAAGCCGGCCGCTGCGAGTGCCTTGGCAGTGGCGGTCATCGAGGGCGAGTCCATTGACGCGCCGGCGCCGTGGGCGAGCAGGATGGTGACGGGGGCGGTGTCATGGCCGTCGAAGAGGAAGTGGGTCATGGGTGCTCCAACCTCTCCTTCTCCCCTTGTGGGAGAAGGTGGCCGAGCGAAGCTCGGACGGATGAGGGGTGCTCCAGCTTGGCGGACACGTCCATCGATATCCTTACTAGCGACAAGGTCACCAGCGCCTCATTCCTTCCAACACCCCTCATCCGTCTCGGCGCTATGCGCCGATCCACCTTCTCCCACAAGGGGAGAAGGCTAGGCGCTCACCCCGCCGTGCGCGCCATATGCAAATCCACGAACTGTATCCCCTTTTGCGCAGTCCGCGCCCATTCGGACTTCGCGTCGAGCTCCAGGTAGCGCACCCACAGCCGGCGCGCCTCGGCAAGATTGCCCGCATCGAATTCCAGCCGCGCGAGGTTGAACACCGGGTCGGCATAGGTCTTGTCGAGCGCGATTGCCTTCTGCAGATGCCGCCGCGCCGAGGCAACCTTGCCCTCGTCACTCATCAGCCCGGCGAGGTTGAACCAGGCTTCGACGAAGCCCGGATCGAGTTTTATCGCACGCGCGTAGTCGTGCGCTGCCTCCGCCACGCGGCCGGCGCCACGCAGGCAGTTGGCGCGGTTGAAGGCTGCGATGGCGTCTTTCGGGTCGATCGCCAGGCAGCGCTGGTAGAGCGCGGCCGCATCGTCGTGGCGCCCCTCCTCTTCCGCCATCTCCGCCTCGGCGAACAGCTCCTCCAGCGTGTCGTCTTCCGGGGAGCCGAGGTCGAACAGCAATTGGCCGTCGAGCTCGCTCCGGCCTTCGTCGAGATAAATCGCATCGGGGCGGCCGCGCTGCGAGCCGAGGTTGAGCGACTTGGCGGTGAGCGAGGCGACCGGGCCGGAGCGGTGCACGGAACGCGCGATTGCGCCCCAGGAGGCGCCACTGGCGATCAGCCCGGCATATTTGCGCGCCAGGATCAGGTCGCGGAAGGAATAGGGTTCGCCGTCATGCTCGAAGGCGTCGAACAGCGACAGCATGTCGAGATCGGCACCGGCTAGCCGCGATTGGTCGATGAGCGACTGCCTGGAGAGCGAGGAGGCGTCCGGCGCCTTCATCAGCCCGAGCAGCCGCAGGAAACCATTCTCGCTGATCAGCGCGCGACCGGCTTCGCGCTCAGCCTTCGCGCAACGCTCGATATCGGCATCGCCGGCTCTCGTCATTCCGGCCTTGGCGAGAAGCGCGCGGCCGAACACGACATCAGTGGTGCGGCGGGTGACGCCGCGCCTCAGCTCCGCATGGCGGCGCTCGACCTCCCGCGCCGCCAGGCGCAGCGGAAAGGCGGCCAGCGCGCCGACGACGCCGAAGACGGCGCCGGGAACGATCACTGACCCTGCATTTCCCGTCACTTCTTGCTCTTGCCGACGGCCTTCAACAGGTTCGCCTTCAGCGGGTTCTCAGGCGCGCCGCCGGCAGCCGCCTTCCTGGCGGGCTTGGCTGGCGCTTCCTCGGCCTTGCTCTTCGACTTGGCCGGAGGCTTCGCCTGCTGCGAGAGGCTCGCCTTCAGCGCGTCCATCAGGTTGATGACGTTGCCGCGCTCGGGCGCGGCCGCGATGATCGGCTTGTGGCCCTTCAGCTTCTCGCGGATCATCGCCATCAGCGCCACCTCGTAACGATCCTCGTAGTTCTTCGGATCGAAGTGGGTTTCCTTCTGCTTGATCAGCGCCTCGGCCAGCTGCAGCATTTCCGCGTCGGGCTTGGCATCCGGGATGTTGCCGAAATATTCATTGGTGCCGCGCACTTCGTTGGGATTCCTCAACGTGCAGACGAACATGCCGTTCTCGCGCGCCCCGATCGTCACGACACGCTCGCGGCTGGACAGCACCAGGCGCGCAATGGCAACCTTGCCGGACTTGCGCATGGCTTCGCGCAGCACCGCGAAGGTTTCCTCCGCCATGGCGCCGTCGGGCGCCAGATAATAGGGCGCGTCCTGGTAGATGACATCGACCTCACCCTCGTCGACGAAGGCCTCGATGTTCATCGTGTGGTTGGACTCGATCCTGACCGCATCGAGGTCGGCGTCATCGATGATGATGTACTGCTTGTCCTCATACTCGTAGCCGCGCACCAGGTCCGAGCGCTCGACCAGGCCAAGCTCGGGATCGACCGGCTTCATGTTGATGCGGTTGTGGGTCTTCTTGTGCAGCTGATTGAACGAAATACGCTCGCTCGCGCTGGTGGCCGGATAGAGCCGGACCGGACAGCTGACGAGGCTGAGCTTGAGGTAACCTTTCCAACTTGCCCTGGGCGCCATGATGAACTCCTACGCGGCCATGCGCTGACATTTATGGTGGAGCATGGTCTTGTCCAAAAACCGGTTCCCACTTTTTGGGACCATGCTCGTTAGCTTGAGCATGATCTTCTCCAAAACCGGTTCCCACTTTTGGGATCATGCTCTCTTCAGCGCTTCGTCCAAAGGACGATTGGCGCCGTGGAAATCCTACACCGACCCCTCACCTTACAGCCGAATTCCTAGCGAAATGTTTTTCGGGGCCGGCGGGAGAATAATTCAAATTGTAAGGAGCGTCGATGGCGATAGAGTGCCGTGGCCCCGTCCAAGCTTCCGCCGTAGCCGAATTGGAAGATCGGCCAAAAGATCGGCCAATTTCCATATACCATTTAAGAAAATCTTTTATGATCATATAGTTACAAGATTGCCCGATCGGCCAAATTGAGGCTGTTTCCGCAAAGCCGAGAATCCAACTACCCGACGGCCGGCAGATCCCTCGCCGCCTCGTCGATCTCAGCCCAGGGATCGCCCGACGTCTCCAGCAAGCCCGGCAGCGAGGCGTAGTTCAGGTCCTCGGGCGCGTCGACCGTCTCCAGGTCGATCCAGCTTACCGGCGTCGAGGCCGGCAAATTGGTACGGGCGCGCAGCGAATAGGGCGCCGCGGAGGTGTGGCCTCGGGCGTTGCGGTGGAAGTCGATGAAGATCCGCTTCTTGCGGTTTTCCTTGCCCATGGTGGTGGTGAAGCTGTCGGGCGCGCTTGCTGCCAGCAAAGTCGAAATCGCGCTCGATGCCTGGTGCAGCTTCTTCCAGTTCTGCTTGCGCGTCACCGGCACGGTGATGTGGATGCCCTTGCCGCCGGAGGTCTTGGCGAAGGGCACGAGGCCGAGGCTTTCCAACCCGCCCTTGATGTGGACGGCAGCCTCCACCACCTCGCGCCAGGAAATCCCCTCGCCCGGGTCGAGGTCGAAGACGATCTGGTCGGGCTTGTCGAGCTTCGAGCGATGCGTGCCCCAGGTGTGGAATTCCACCACGCCGAACTGCGCCAGCGCCAGATAGCCCTTGGCGTCCTCGACCGAGAGATAGGTTTTCGTCTCGCCTTCCGAATTGATGCTCTCGAACACCGCCACCGAAGGCGGCATGCCGGTGAAGGCGTGGCGCTGGAAGAAGCAGTCCTGCGGCTTGCCGGTCGGGCAGCGCACCAGCGACACCGGCCGGCCGATGATGTGCGGCAGCATGAAATCGCCGACCAGCGCGTAATAGACGGCGATGTCGAGTTTGGTCGGCCCGGTCTTGCCGAACAGGCGCCGTTCCGGATTGGTGACCCAGATGGTGGCGAGATCGGACTCCGCGATCAGCCGCTTGCGCTTGACCGGCGCTGGCGTGGTCAGCCCGCCGACATCGCGCAACCCGCGAAAGACGCCGTGGCGGATGGCATTGTCGGCGGTGCGGTTCGAATAGCGCACGCGTGCCGACAGCAGCGGCTTCACCCAATGCATCTCGCGCATGATCTCGCGCGGCACGCCTTCGGGTGGCGTGGCGCCGGCGGTCATCCGCTCCAGCCTGACGAGCAGGTCGCCCGCCATGTCGCGGTCGAAGCCGGTGCCGACCTTGCCGCGATAATGCAGCTCGCCATTCTCGAACTCGGCCATGCCCAGCGCCGCCAGCCCCTCCGCGCGATCGGAGACGGTGTAGCCGGCGATGACGAAATCATCCGTCTTTTGCGCCTTGACCTTGGTCCAGCTCTTGGTGCGGCCGCTGATATAGATGGCGTCGGCGCGCTTGGAGACGACGCCTTCCAATCCAAGGTCCGAGGCTTGTTCGTAGAGCCCTCGCCCGTCGCCCTCGACATGGTCGCTGTACTGGATGGCGGCGTTGGCGGCCTGGCCGGCGAGCAATTCGGCAAGCAGGCCTTTTCGCCTTTGCAGCGGCGCCTTGCGCAGGTCCCAGCCGTCGAGGTGGAGAAGGTCGAAGGCATAGAAATGCAGTTTCGAGCCGGCGCCTTCGGCCAGCGCGTCCTGCAGCAGCGCGAAACGCGAGATGCCCTTGTCGTCGAGCACCATGATCTCGCCGTCGATGATCGCCTGGGCGACCGGCAGTCGCGAAAAGGCCTGCGGAAGATCGCCGTAGCGCTTCGTCCAGTCGATGCCGCCGCGGGTGATCAACCGCACCTCGCCATCCACGACATGCGCCATGGTGCGGTAGCCGTCGAATTTTATCTCGTGCAGCCAGAGCTCGCCGGTGCGCTCGGCAGGATCATCGCTGCCTGGCGGTTTCGGCACCTGCGTGGCGAGCTGCGGCTCGATGCGGGTCGGCGGGTCGCCCTTCAGCGCGCCGGGCAGCGCGGCGGGTTTCAGCGAGCCGGCTTTCGGCGGCAGGCGTTCGCGCTTCTTAGGCGGCGCCGCCAGCTCCTCGATGCGGCGGCCCGATTTCACGCTTTCAGGCCGCGCTTCCAGGATGTCGAGCTTGGTGTCCGAGGCGAGGTCGCGCTCCTTGAAGAGCAGCCAGTTCTTCTTGTTTTCGTCCTCGCCGGGCTTCGGCTTGAGACGCGTCAGCATCCAGCCGCCATTCAGCTTCTGCCCGGCCAACCGAAACTTGAAGGCGCCGGTCCTGAGGCTCATTTCGACATCCTCCATCGGCGCCCAGGTGCCGGTGTCCCAGACGATCATCGGCCCGCCGCCATATTCGCCCTCGGGGATGACGCCCTCGAAGTCGATGTATTCGATGGGGTGGTCCTCGGTCTCGACGGCGAGGCGCTTGTCGGCCGGATTGAGCGAAGGTCCGCGCGGCACCGCCCAGCTCTTCAGCACGCCGCCGACTTCGAGACGCAGATCATAGTGGTCTGCGGTGGCGTGGTGCTTGTGGACGACGAAGCGGTTGGAGCCACCGACTTCCGGTCCGCCGGCAGGCTCGGGCGTGCGGGAGAATTCGCGCTTGGCGCGGTAGGATTTGAGCTTGGCGGGCATGACTAGGCGGGAGTGATGTCAAGCGAAGGCTGCCAGCGCCGCGTTCCGGCACACCCCCCTCTGTCCTGCCGGACATCTCCCCCGCAAGGGGGGAGATCAGATGTCGCCGCCGGTTTCGCCAATCGCAAACGCTGCAGGAAAAGCGCCGGCAGCGAACCTGCCAATCTCCCCCCGCGCGGGGGAGATGGCCGGCAGGCCAGAGGGGGGTGCTGTCCCGCCAGCATTTCGGATTTTCCTAAATCGCGGCGGGGCAAGGGACCAGGATCAATCGTCAATCGCCGGCGTCAGTTCCAGCTCGGCGGGCGTCAGCCCTTGCCTCAGCTGGCTCAGCCGGAACTCGTCGACCCAGTAGGCCTCGCCGTCGACCAGCACGCGGGCGCTGTAGGTGCCGCCGGAAAAACGCTGCCCGGTAACATAGACCTTGTGACGCTCGAGCGCGGTCTTCACCGCGGCGCGGCGGGAATTTTCTCTGGCGACGGGACTGGCCATGGCCTCACTCGAACACGCTGCCGCTGGAGATGCGGCTGACATAAGCATGGCGGAGAGCGCAATATGAGTCAATTTGCCGGGCTCGGGGTGCTGCTCACCGCGGCGCCCGCAGCCGCCGCCAGCGCTGCATCGTTTCTTGCGCGACCTTGAACAGGCGCGGGTTGTCGCGCACGAAGGCAACGCCTTGGCCGCGGTACTTTATGGCGCCGCTAGCGGTCACCCCCTTCAGCGTGATGCCATAGCAAAGTTCGGACAGAACGGACTTCACCGCGCCCATATGTTCCTTGTAGCTCTGGTTGCCGACCGACAGGTCGAAGTAATCGAACCCCTGCCCGCGTCCCCATCTGATCAGCTCGCCCATAATGCAAAGTCCCGGCGAAACGTTGGGAACCGCACCCTGGTCGATCGCGACCAGAAGCGCATGCAAGGTGCCCAAATGGACAGCCAGGTACTGGACCGCGACCATGGTGTCGCCGGCGCGCAGGCCGAAGATCCGCACCGAACCGTCTGTCAGGCCACGATGGGCGGCGTCGCGGTAGAAATCGACGACCGGCTGCTGCGCGAGGAGATCGAACCGGCCGAGCTCGCGAAAACGGCTGAGCCGCATCTCGACCAGCTTGCCGAAGATGGAGTCCATCAGGGCCGGCGTGTCGGCCTCCACCAGGGCCAGGCCGCCGTTGCGCTCGAGCCGGCGCAGGTCCTTGTTGAGCGCCTTGACGAAGGACGGGCGACAGATGCGCTTGACGACGGTTTCGGCGTCGCCGTCCATGGCGATGCCGTAGTGGGAGTGGATGGAGTCGCGCGCCGGCGAAAGCAGCGCCAGGGGATTGGCGACGCCGCCGATCTCCTTCGGGATACCGGTGATGTGGATGCGATCCGCCGGCGGCAGCACGGAAAGAACCGCGGCCCACGCGGCCTCGGCGGATTGCCTGGTCCAGGGGGTCGCGTCGGCGAGCAAGGGTGCTGCATAGTCGCACACCCCGCAGTTCAGCCACTCGATCACCCAATGGTGGAACGCGCGGCGCCGCATCAGCGGCAAAAGCATGACCGGTTCGCCTGTCGCGGCGTCCCCCAGCTCGACGACGGCAAGTTCGGCTTTTGTGGGCACAAGCCGTTCGACGATCCCTTCGGCCCAGGCGAAATGCTGGTGGCCGGTGCACACGCCCGTCGTTTCAAGAAACAGCCAGAGCGGCTTGACGGCTTGGAGGCCGGTGTGCAGCCGCGCCACGTAAGCGCCACTGGCTGCGCCGGCGGCGTGCGCAGATGCCTCATCGTCGGCCAAGCCGGTCGTCATCGCGGCCATCGACATTGCCTGGCTTGACACATCATTCTCCTATCGTCTCTGCGCGGCCAGCGTGGCCGCGCGGCGCCAGGCGCCGATCACGGTGCGGCGCTGCTCGTTCGGGTGTTTGAGGTTCCACATGCGGTTGGCCGCAAAATACCATGAGGCCACCAGCACGAAGGTTTCGGAAACCGCCGCACCCGCCAGCGACCATGTCGGCGGCGCGAAGGCCAGCAGGATCCCGATGGTCGTCAGCCCGACAATCGCGCCGGCCATGGTGATGAAGGCGACGATGCGGAAATCGCCGAGGATCTCGAGCACCACGCGCGGCATGACATAGGCCATGATCGGCACGAAGTTGGCGATGGCGAAAAGCCCTATCAGCCCGACCGAGGCATGCTGCAGCGCCTGGGATTTGATCATCGGCAGGATGAACAGGATGCCGCAGCCATAGACCAGGCTGCCACCTCCCATGACGAGCGCCCAGATCTTGGCCTGCGTCCACACGCGGTCGAACTCCTTGTTGCGCGCCAGCTTTGCCAGTTCCGGCTGCGTCATGTTCGAGAAGGCAAGGGTGGAGATGCGCAGCGGCGCAAACAGCACCAGCACCGCCGCGAGCGGCGCGTAAGCGGCAGGTCCGGCAATGCCGGCGACCAGCAGCGCCAGGCACTGCCCCTGGATGTTGGTGGTGGTGGCGCTGAACCCCGACCAGCGGAGCTGCGGCCAGAGCTTTGCGTAGCGCCGCCAGGTCGGCGAGCGGAAAGAGATACGCAGCTTGCGGCGGGCCAGCCTCACCAGCACGGCGATGCCGACCACATTGGCCGCGGCAAGCGCATAGAAGGTGGCCTGAAGCGCGTCCGCGAAGAACCAGATCGCCGCCCCAGCGAGCACCGTGCCCGCGATGGTGAACACGGCATCGCTGATGGAGACGACGAGTTGCATGCGGCGCGCGAAGAAGGCTGAGCGCATATGGCTGCGCAGCGACCAGGCGCCGACGAAGCAGGCGGCGCCGACGCCGCTCGGGTCGCCCAGCAGGCGCATCAGCAGCCCCGTGCCCAGCCCCATCAGCAGCGCCACCACCAGCGCCGCCGAGCCGAAGGTGACGTCATGGGCGTTGACACCGGCGCTGTTGGTGCTCTTGCTCATCCATATTGTGGCGGGAACGGCGGTGAGCGAGCGAACATAGGACAGGCCGACGCCGCCCATCACCATGGCCAGCGCGAAGAGACCGTAACCTTCCGCCGACAAAAGATGCAGCAGCGCGATGTTGAGGGCAAAATGGAAGCCGCTCTGCATGGCCTCGCCGCCGATCATCAGCATCAGGCGCCGCACCAGATGGGCCGGGAACGCGAACTTCACAGGCTCGTCTCCGCCTCGCGGGCGACACGCGCCCGCCGCGGCCGCGGCGTTGCCGCCTTCAGCTTGTCGGCCACGATCGCCACGATCGCGGCGGCGGCGATCGGTTCGCTGAAGACCGCCTCGTAGCGCGCCCGGCCGGCAGCGGCGAAGCCGCGCCAGCGATCCGGCCGCAGAATGATCTCGCCGAGCTTGTCGGCAAGGGCCGCGGCGTTGCCCGGCGGCACATGCCAGCCGGTCTCGCCGTCGGCCACCACTTCCACCAGCCCGCCGATCGCCGACACCAGCGGCGGCCTGCCCCAGCTCATCGCCTCGATGGCGACGCGGCCAAGCGATTCCGGACGGCGCGACGGCACCGCCACGATGTCCGCCCAGCGGTAATGGTCGGCGGGGTCGGAGACGAAAGGCAGCACCTCGACATGCCCGGTCAGCCCCATGCGCTCGACCAGCCCGGCCAAGGCCTGCTCACGCTCGACGCTTTCGAAGGCGCCGCCGACGAGGCGGACCTCGACGCGATCGCGCAGAGCGGCTTCCAGCGACGTAACCGCTTCGAGCAGCACCTCCTGCCCCTTGATGCGGTTGACGCGGCCAAGCAGCAGGACCTTGAGCGGACGGCTGCCGTCATAGGTCGTCGGCAGGGCCGCGGCGGGACCGGCGACGCCGTTATAGACGACATGCGTGCGCCGTCCTTTGGCATCGAGCACCGGCGGATCGCCGAAGCTGGCGCGCGTGGCGCGTGAATTGAAGATCAGGTCCGCGCGGCTCCAGCGCATCAGGGCGACAAGCACCTTGCGCAGGACGCCCTCGGGGATTTCGTGGATGTGCAGCAGCGCCTTGCGCGGCTTCAAGCGCGCGGCCAGCGCATAGTCGGCGATGATCGAGGTGTTGATATAGGTCAGGTCGTTGTCGCGCATGCGCCGCCAGGCCCGCCAGAGCGCCGCCGGCAGCCGCGCCATCTCGACGGTGGCGAGCTTGAGCATCGCCTGGCGCCTGAGCACCCAGAGCGGTTCGAACACGATGCGGCTGGCATGCGGCTTCAGGATATCGACGATCGGCCCCTCGCGCGGCAGCACGACCTCGATCTCGGCGGCCGGAAACGCGGCGCGCAGCGCAGCCACGTTCTCCGCGAAGCTGCGGTCAGAGCCATAGAGCTCGTAGCCCTGATGAACGCAGGCAATGCGCATTGCTATCTTTCCACCTTGCACCCCGAGTCCGCTCTGCACCGGACCCTTCAAGCGCGGAAGGAACTTCATGCCAAATCCGCACGCCGCCCTACCCAGCGGTGGCCACTGGAGGCCCCGGAGCAAGGATCATGCCGGGTCTTGAATGCCCGGCTGCGACCCAGGAAACCCAACCGTGCCCCGTATCGATACAAATACTTCTCGAAAGTTGACCGATAGTGAAGCAAGCCGGGCGTTCTGAAGAGAAATTTTACAACTTCATGCGAGTGTTCCTCCCGGGGGTACCCTGGCACGGAAGTTGCTGGGTGTGTCATTGACATAACAACAACCATGACCGAGCTCCGGGGAATCCCTTATTTTGAAACCGGAACGACCTTCCATCCTGATCGAAAAGCCTTCGATCCTGATCCTGGGGACGCGCGGCATTCCGGCTTCCCATGGCGGCTTCGAGACTTTTGCCGAGCGCTTGGCGCTTTTCCTGGCCGGACGCGGCTGGAAGGTCGGCGTCTACTGCCAGAAGGAAGTCGAGCGCGTCGGCCAAAGGGTGACGAGCGAGACCTGGCGCGGCATCGAGCTCATCACCATCGAGGTCGCCTCCAAGGGTCCGCGCGCGACGCTTGAGTTCGACTGGCAATGCGTGCTCGACGCCGCCAGGCGGCCGGGCGTGTGCCTGGTGCTCGGCTATAATGGCGCGGTGTTCCTGACCTGGCTCAGGCTCATGCGGCGCAAGATCATCACCAATATGGACGGCATCGAGTGGCGGCGGCCGAAATGGGGACCGGCGGCGCGCAGCTGGTTCTGGCTCAACGAATGGATCGGCGCCTGGCTCTCGCACCGCCTCGTCGCCGATCACCCGGCGATCGCCGACCATCTGGCGACAAGGCGGCCGCGCAGCGCGATTGCCACCATCGCCTATGGCGCGGACCCGGTGACCTCGGCGCCGGAGGAACCCATTCGCGCGCTCGGGCTGGAGCCCGGCAAATACCTGGTCTCGATCGCGCGGATCGAACCCGACAACAACATCCTGCCGATCATCGAAGCCTTCCGCCGGCGCGATGCCGGCGACATGAAGCTGGTGGTGCTGGGCACGCTCAACGACGACATTCCTTACCACCGCGCCGTGCGCGAGGCGGCGGGTTCCGTGGTGATCATGCCGGGCGCGATCTACGACCAGGCGACCGTGAAGGCGCTGCGCTACCACGCGCGCGCCTATATGCACGGCCACACGGTGGGCGGCACCAACCCATCGCTTGTCGAGGCGCTGGCTGCCGGCAACATGGTGATCGCGCACGACAACCGCTACAACCGCTGGGTCGCCGGCGAGGCGGCGACCTATTTCCGCGATGCCGACAGCCTGAGCCAGCGGATCGACGAGGCGCTGGCCGACGGCGCGCTGGTGGCGCGCTGCGGCAAGGCGGCGCGGGAACGGGCGCGCGAAGCGTTCCGCTGGGACGACGTGCTCACCGCCTATGAGAAGGAAGCGTTGCGGCAGCTCGGCGTCACCGCTGACACGCCGGCGCAAGCCGACCGCGCCCGCCACGCATGACCGGCTGGTCGCGCCGCCGGGTACTCGGCGCGGCGCTGGCGGCGACAGTACCTCTGGTGAGTGCGGTTCCGCCGCTCGCATCCTCGGCGCGTGCCGCCGCCGGCGCGTGGCCTTTCAGACGCGGCGTCAACGCCTGGCCGTGGTTTGCGCTGACGCGCGAACTTCCCGCACCCCGCACCGACTATGACTGGCCGCCTTTCCAGTCGCAGCGGCCGGTGCCGACGCCCGCCGACCTCGCCCGGCTGCGCGCCAGCGGCCTCGATTTCATCCGCCTGCCTGTCGATCCGGGCCCGTTCCTTGCCGCCGAAGCGGGCCGGCGCGCCGACCTCATGGCGATGCTGAGCGCGGCGGTCGAGGCAGCTCGAGCCGCCGATCTCGGCGTCATCGTCAACGTGCAGGCCAACGGCGCCACGCATTACTGGAATCCCGACCGTATGGTTTCCAGCACCAGCGCGCCGGAATTCGCGCGCTACCAGGTCTTCGTCGGCGAAGTGGCCGGCATGCTGGCGGACATGGCG
The DNA here is from genome assembly GCF_053714275.1 of Mesorhizobium sp. Arg314. Lineage (NCBI taxonomy): Bacteria > Pseudomonadati > Pseudomonadota > Alphaproteobacteria > Hyphomicrobiales > Phyllobacteriaceae > Mesorhizobium > Mesorhizobium sp. Arg314. The sequence continues at coordinate 56,486 of NZ_JBSKBP010000023.1, forward strand.
CCCGGCAGGATCGCGCTGGAGCCGGTCAACGAGCCGCCGCAGGACTGTTCCTCCGAGGCCTGGCCCAAGGTGCAAGCGGCGTTGCTGACCGCCGCGCGGGCTTCGGTGCAAGACCTGCCGCTGCTGGTCACCGGCGGCTGCGGCTCGATGGTGCGCGGCCTGACCGCGCTCGACCCGGCGCCGCTGGCGGCCTTCGAGCCGATCCTGTTCACCTTCCATTTCTACGAGCCCTATCTGTTTAGCCATCAGGGCGCTCCGTGGATGCGCGAGCCGGTCTACCGCGCGCTGAACAATGTGCCGTGGCCGGCCTCGGCCGGCACGCTCGAGAAGACGCTGGCCTCGGTCAGGGCGAGGATGGCGCAGGATAAGGAAAGGTCCGACGAGGCCAAGCGCGCCGCCTATGCCGAGACCGAGCGCGTGCTGAAAGTCTATTTCGACGCTGAGCCCGACCGCCGCTTCATCGACGGCTACCTCAAACAGGTCGGTAACTGGGCGGACAGAAACGGCATCGCGCCCGAGCGCATCATCATGGGCGAGTTCGGCGCGCTGCGAACCGATACACGCTACAGAGCCGCGCCCAACCCGGACCGCGCCCGCTACATCGCCGATGTGCGGCAGAGCGCCGAAGCCTTCGGCTTTCCCTGGGCGTTCTGGGACCTGTTCGACGGCATGGGCATGATGGACGACACCACCCGCGCGCTCGACCCGGCCATGGTCGAGGCGCTTGGGCTGAGGATGCCATCGGATTGAGCCTCATGGAGCGCTCGCCACGTGAAGCGGCGACTTGGCGCCATCTGGCTCTCCGTGGTCGCGATCAATCTGGTAGCGGTGCCGCTGTTGTCGCGGGACGAAGAGGCGTGAGGCGAGTGGAGTGCCGGTGGTTGCTTGAGCAAACCTCTCGCGTTCACATAGATCGTCGTGTGCCCATCCCCACCCTCGCCGGCCGGTAAAGCGCCAGCGCGATGACCACGAATTTGGTCATCAGCGTCGTCTTGGAGGCGATGCTTTCGGAGGTGTTGAGCAGGATGAGCCAGCCCAGCATCGGCAGCCAGATGCCGGTGTGGCAGCGGCGCGCGACCTCGTGCATGAACAGCGCGAAGCCGAAGAAGATCAGAAGCGTGAAGAAGGCGCCCTGATAAAGCGTCAGGCGCAGGATCGGGTTCTCGATGCCCTGCTCCAGGCCGGTGATGCGGCGCATGCTGTCGAGCAGGTCGACATCGGGCCCGACGATCAGGTCGCGCAATTCCAGATGCCTGAAGAGATCGAACATCTCGACGCGGGCATTGGCGCTGCCGCTGTCGGAGACGAAACGCTCAAGCAGCGCGTCGAAGAAGCCGTAATAGCCGGCGAGCGCGATCGCCAGCGGCAGCAGCGCCGCGAGTATGATCACCAGTGCGGCGCCCAGAAGATTGACGCGCCCGGTCCTGAGCTGCGCCACGCCGCGGATGAGCATATAGGCGCCGCCGAGCACCACCGTCAGCACCATCCCCGAGCGACCGCCGAAGGCGACCAGCGCGCAGAACTGCAGGCCGACGAGCCCGAGCCTGAGCTGCGTCGACAAGGAACCCGCGCCCGACAGCAGCGACAGCACATAGATCGAAGTGACCGTGGCGTTGGAGAGCGGGTGGCCCTGCAGCGCCGTCGAGCGCAGATCGTTGACGAACACCGCGCCGTCGAACCGGTAGGGGAACACCAGGTGCTTGGTGCCGAACTCGAAGAGCGCCAGGAGCGCGTTCGCCGTCATGACGACATGGATGACGAGCTGCAGCCGGGCAAAGGTCTTCTCGTCATCCTCGCTCAGCAGTAGCACGAGCAGCGCCGGCGCGACGAAGGTGTCGATCATGCCGGCCATGCCGGGGCGCTGCCTGAGGATGACGACGAAGAGAAGCACCGTCGAGATCACCGCCATCAGCGTCGTGGCCGGCCGCTTGTTGGCCACGTGGACGGCGTAGCCGACCGGATTGCCGAAAGTGCAGGAGCGCCAGACGAAGACGAGCACGAAGAGATAGGTGGACGGGTGGATCTTGCTCAGCGCGCTGCCCTGCAGGCCGTCGTAATTATAGCCGACCAGCCACAGCATGCCGCCCGAGAGGGAAAACAGAAGCAGCACCGCGATGGTCAGGCCGAAACGGGTCAGCGTGTCGACAGGGACGACGCGCCGGCCGGCCATGCCATAGCCGGGCGCAGGGACAGGCCGGGCGGGACCAGCCAGCACCGAGGCCATGTCAGGCCGCCTCGTCGACCAGCATCGCGCCGGTCGGCAACCGCCCCATGACGGAGACCGCTTCCGAGGTCGTGGCGACGTCGCGCATCGGCGTCGCGTTCAGCCTGGCGACGAGCAGGATCTCGTCGGCCATGGCGACCAGCGGCAGGACGTTGAGGTCGTCGGCCAGCGCGCCGCCGTCGACGACCACCAGTTCGAAGCTGCGGTTAGCCTCGGCCAGCATGCGGTGGGCGAAATAGAGCGCCTGCGCTTCCTGGAACACCGCGGTCGGCCGGCCGCGGCCGAGCAGCGCGACGGAGCTGCCCGGCGCATAGCGGCTGACCGCGTCGAGCGGATATTCACCGCGCAGCACGTCGAGCACGCCGGGCTGCGGGTCCTTCTGGCCCTTGCCGGCATTGATGTCGATGAACAGGACGCGACGGCCCCTGGCCGCCGCCGCATTGGCGAGCTGCCATGCAACCCTCGACCGCTGCGCCTTGTCCTCGGGCGGCGACGCCACCAGGATCGAGGGCACCAGCGGCCAGTCGGGCGGACGCCTGGTGGCGGCGGCGATGCGCTGCAGCGCGAGCCCGGCCACGGCGTCGGTCTTCTGCGTCACGGCGCCGGAACGGCCCCAGCGGCGACGCGCTTTGCCCGGCAGCACGCCCAGCACCGGCGCCTCGATGGCCGACTGCATCTGGTTGGCGGACAGCACGGTCGGCGACAGATATTCGGCGATCAGCGCCATGCCGATGCCCAGCGCCAGCCCGCCGAAGATGGCGCCGAAGACAAGCAGCCCCTTCGGCGGCCAGCTCTTCTTCAGCGCCGGCATGGCATGCGAGATGATGCGGGCATTGGTGCTGTTGACGTTGGTCTGCTCGCGCGTTTCCTGGGCGCGCTGCAGGTAGTTGGCATAGACGGTGCGCACGGCATCGAGATCGCGCTGCAGCTCGCGCAGCCTGACCGATGCCTGGTCGGTGTCGAGCGACTTGCCCTTCAGCGACGCCATCTTGGTCTCCAGTTCCTTCTGGTTGGCCAAGGCGCGCTCGTAATCCGTCTCGGCGGCGGTGACGAGGCGGCCGAGCTCACGCGAAATCAGCTTGCGCAGGTCGCTCAGCTGCTGTTGCGCTGAGATCATCGAGGGATGGCGCGGCCCGAGCGCGGTGCCGAACTGCGATATCTGATCGACCAGCGTCGCCTCCTGCGCCCTGAGGCTGGCGATCACCGGCGAGCGCATCGCCTCGGAGGTCGCGTCCGGCGCGCCGCCCTGCCGGCGCAGCTGGTCGACCTGCGCCTTGAGCTGCGCGGTGCGGGTCTGGGCGGCGGTCAGTTGGGTGTTGAGGTCGGTCAGTTCCTGGTCGCTCACCAAATTGCCGGCGGCCATCACCATGTTGTGCTCGGCCTTGTAGGTCTCGACGGCGTTGGCCGCCTGCTCGACGCGCTTGCGCTGGTCCTCAAGCCGGGCGGTGATCGCGTCGGAAGCGGCGGCGGCGGCCTGGGAGCGCGCATCCGCCTGATCGGCCAGATAGGCTTTCGCAATGGCGTTGGCGAGGTCCGCTGCGGTCTTGGCGTCCTTGGCGGTGATGATGATGTTGAGGACCAGCACCTTGTCGTCACGCTTCACCGCCAGGCGGCGGCGCAGCGAATCGAGCGTCTCGGCCGTCCTGTCGCCATCGTCGGAGCCAAACAACATGCCCAGCCAGCGGCCGAGCCCACCCTGCCCGTTGAAGTCCGGGTTCTCGGTCAGGTTGGTGGCCTTGATAGCGCGCAGCAGGACGCCGTTCGATTGCGCCACGCTCACCTGGCTTTCGACCTGGGTGATGCCGCCATCCGGCGAAATGCGGCTCGGATTGACATCGTTGGTGACGACCTGGAGGTCCTGCGGGTCGATGATGATCTGCGCCGTCGAGGAGTAGAGCGACGGCGTCAGGACACTGTAGACAAGCGTCACGGCGGTGAGCAGCGCGGTCACGGCGAGTATCAGGAAGCGGCGCCGCAACAGGATGCGGCCGAGATCGCCAAGCTCGACCGTGGCGGACGCGGGCGCATGCGCGTAATAGGCCGGCGCCGGCGCGACCGCCTCTGGAGCGTTCTGCTGAGGCACCATGAGCAGGGGTGGTTGCAAAGGTCGCTCCGACAACGCTCCATCGGCCGGCAAAAACGAGAAATGCGGCGTTGGTCTAGCTATTCCCGGCAACGATTAAAACACTGTTAATTATGTTCATAAATTGAGGCCGCTCTGGCACGAAGTTTGCACCGACGCAGTAGAATCTAAGTGCAGCTGAAATGGAGACATCGCGCGCATGCGGCGGGAACTTGACCTGGCGGGCCTGCCTGCCAGCTCCGGACGTGGGTCGCCCGGGTGCCGGCCATGCGCCTGAACCTGCGTCTCAACGGCGATTGCGTCCGCGCTTTCCATGTCGCGCTGGCCGAGCGGCTGGCGCTGCTGCCCGGCGTCGAGCTTTCCGTCGACGCGCGTCCGGCGCCGGGCGGTGTGCCGCGCCCGGCCGAAGCACTGTTCCAGCTTGAGGCGCTGATCCACCGCCTGCCCGCCAATGGGACGGCCAGGCGTATGACACTTTCGACACTGGCCGGCTATGCGAGACCGTTCGAGCCGGCCGATCTCACCATCGATCTCATCGGCGATGTCGAGCCGTCAGGCAGACGGGTCTGGCGGCTCTCCTATGACGGCGTCTGCGGCGAGGAGGCCCTGCTGGCGCTGATCCTTGCCGGCTGCACGCCGCTTGCCCGCCTCGAACAGAACGGCGCGACGGTCGCCGAGGGACGGCTCGGCACCGAATATCACGGCATTGCGCTGGCATCCTTCCAGGACATGCTGGCGCGCAGCGCCAGCATGATCGTCGCGGCGGTCAAAGGCGCCGCGCGCTCATCGCTTCCGGTGCTGCCAGAACCGCCATCCGAGGCGCCGCCGCCGGCGATGCCGTCGGCCACGAAACTCGGCGTGCGGGCGGCCAAGGCGACGGCGCGGCGCATCGTCCAGCAGATCTATCATCTGTGCTACAACGCCCCGCACTGGCGGGTCGGCTGGCGCGAGACCGGGGGCAAGGATCTTTACGATCTGCGCGCCCATCCGCAATCGGGCTGGCGCGATCTGCCGGACGACGGCAGCCGCTTCTACGCCGACCCGTTCCCCGTGCTTTATCGCGGCCAGGTGACGCTGTTCGTCGAGGACTATATCCACCGCACCGGCAAGGCGATACTTTCGGCGGTGGCTTTCGGTCCGAACGGACCGGAAGGCACCCCGAAGCCGGTGCTGGAGCTGCCCTATCATCTTTCCTACCCCTTCGTGTTCGAGCGCGACGGCGAGATGTGGATGGTGCCGGAGAGCTCGGCCAACCGTACGGTCGACCTCTACCGCGCCACCGCTTTCCCGGGCGGCTGGGTGAAGGAAGCGACGCTTTTGTCGGACGTCGTCGCCAGCGACGCCACGCTTGTCGAGCATGGCGGTCACTGGTGGATGTTCGCCACCGTGCGCGACGGCGGCGGCGCCTTCTCGGACCTGCTCCATCTCTGGTCGGCGCCGGATTTCCGCGGGCCATGGACGGCCCATCCGAAGAACCCGTTGCTGATCGACATCGCCTCGGCGCGGCCGGCGGGCCGCATGGTGAGCCGCAACGGCCAGCTTCTGCGCCCGGTGCAGGACTGCCGCCGCAGCTATGGCGCCGCGCTCGGCATCGCACGCGTCACCCAACTCGACGAGAGCGGCATGGAACAGGTCGTCGAGACGATCCTCAACCCAGGCGCCGGCTGGGCCGGACGCAAGCTGCATACGCTCAACGAGGCGGGCGGACTGGAATTCATAGATGGTTCGGCAATGGCGCCACGTTGGAAGCAGACCCGGCGGCGGGACGCCATGCCTGCGGGCCGTGGAGACAAAAAATGAGCATCGCAGAAGACCGCGAAACGCCTGCCGTGCCTACTGGCCGGGCCGAGGTCGACGTGGCGATCGTCGGCGCCGGGCTCGCCGGCACCGTGCTGGCGCTGTCGCTCGCCAAGGCGGGCCGCACGATAGCGCTGATCGATCCGCACCGTATCCACCATGACGAATTCCGCGCCGAGAAAACCCGCGCGGAACAGATGGCGCTGTTCGAGAAGCTCGGCCTCGGCCCGGTTTTCAGGTCTCTCGTCACGCCGATGACCGACATCCATGTCTTCCGCTTCGGCCAGCTGTTCGAGCGCAAGCAGGGTCCGGAGTTCGCCTTTTCCTACACGCCGCTGGTCAACGGCCTGCGCGCGGCGCTGCCGCCGCAAGTGCCGCTGACGGTAGGCAAGGTCGCCGAGGTGTCGACCGGACCGGACGGTCAGCGCCTGGTGCTCACCGACAGCTCCGTCATCGATGCCCGGCTGCTGGTGGTGGCCACCGGCTACAGCGAGGCGGTGCGCCGCGCCATCGGCGTCGAGCGCGTCGAGGAATCGAAGGCGCATTCGCTGACGATGGGGTTCGACCTCGCAATCACGCCGCGGGAATTCGGCCTCCAGTCCCTCACTTTCTACGGCAGGCGGGTTGCCGATCGCATTGCCTATCTTACCATCTTCAGGATCGGCGAGCGGATGCGGGCGAACATGTTCGTCTACCGGACCGTGGCCGATCCATGGGTGAGGGCGTTCCGCGAAAACCCGCAAAAGATGATGCTGGAGCTGATGCCGGAGATCGCCGAGCGATGTGGCAGCTTCGCAGCCGCCAGCGAGGTCGACGTGAGGCAGGTCAGCCTGACGACGACGCAGGGCCATCGCCGCGACGGCGTCGTGTTCATCGGCGATGCGTTCGCCACCACCTGCCCGGCGCAAGGCGACGGCATCCACCGGGTGCTTACGGATGTCGATTGCCTCGCCTCGACGCATATCCCCGCCTGGCTCAAGACGCCCGGCATGGCGGCCGACAAGGTCTGCGCCTTCTACGACGATCCGATCAAGATCGCCGCCGACGCCAGGGCCATGCGCGCCAGCATCTATGCCAGGCGGATCAACACCGAGACCGGGCTGGAATGGCGCCTGCGCCGCTTGCGAAACAGCACCGCGCGGCACTTGATGGTCTTCGGCCGGCGGTTCCGCGAGGCGGGGAAACCGGTCACGCCGGCTGGCATGAGTGGAGTTGCGTTCGACCACGATAAGACAGGTCGGTAATTGCACGCCGGCCGCGGCTGGGAACATAATCGTGAGTGAGCTTACGAATCCGTAAGTCGCGATCCTTGGCGCGGCTGATTTAGATCGCGGTGAGCAGTGTCTCCTGCTCGGCGGGACAGCACTCCCGTCGCACCAACGGCCCGCTGCCGCCTCTATCGGTTCGGCAGCGGGCTATCGAGCAGCGTCCGCTTCGCGGCCACCGTGCCGGGCGAGCCACGGGTCTCGCCCGTCCTCCGGACCCCCGCCTCTGGCGGGGCGAGGAACCCAAGCCTTCTAACGCCGAGATTGGGTGTACTGGTCGCTTCGCCCTATCTTTGAGACCCTAACGAGGACGACGAAGATGACCCGGATCAGGGCAATGACACGGGACGACCTCACTGATGTGTCGCGCTTGCTCGGCCAATCCTGGCGGCGGACCTATGCGCCGATCATGGGCGACGAGACCGTGGCCCGGCTTTCCGACGAGAAGCATGCGCCGGACAAGCTCGCGGCTGAGCTCGACGACGAGGACAAGATGTCCTTCGTCGCCGAACGCGCCGACGGCTCGATCGCCGGCTACGCCATGGCGGCGATGGACGAAAAAGGCGACGTCATGCTGGACCGGCTCCACATCGAGCCGCAGGCGTTCGGCAGCGGTCTGGCGGTCAACCTGCTGCACGCGGTGCTTGCCGCGCATGCCGGCATCCCCAGCATCGCGCTGGAGGTCATCGAGGGCAACGACCGTGCGATTGCCTTCTACCGCAAGCACGGCTTCGAGGTGGTCGAACGCCGGGAGGCCGCGCATGGTGTCGGCAGACATGCCTCGCTGATCATGCGCCGCATGCTGTCGAGGGCTTGAGGTGCCGCTGGACGCGCTCGCTTCCGGCCCTATAATTTTGCCGGTTAGCGATCAGCGGAGAACATGCATGAGCCTCGGCAAACAGAAACTCGGCGGCCAGGGGCTCGAAGTCTCGGCGATCGGCCTCGGCTGCATGGGCATGAGCCAGGCCTACGGGCCGGCCGACGAGGCGGAGTCGGTCGCGACGATCCACCGGGCGATCGAGCTCGGCTGCAGCTTTCTCGACACGGCCGAGGTCTACGGGCCCTTCGTCAACGAGGAGCTGCTTGGCCGCGCGCTGAAGGGCCGGCGCGACCAGGTGACGATCGCGACGAAGTTCGGCTTCCGCATCGCCGACGGCAAGCAGGCCGGCCTCGACAGCCGGCCCGAGCACATACGCGAGGTGGTCGACGCCTCGCTGCAGCGGCTCGCCACCGATCATATCGACCTTCTCTATCAGCATCGCGTCGACCCCGCTGTGCCGATGGAGGATGTGGCGGGCGCGGTCGGCGAACTGGTGGCCGAGGGCAAGGTGCGCTTCTTCGGCCTGTCGGAAGCGGGCATTGCCAACATCCGCCGCGCGCACGCCGCGCACCCGGTCTCGGCGCTGCAGAGCGAGTACTCGCTGTGGGAGCGCAACCTCGAGCCGGAGATCATCCCGGCGCTGAAGGAGCTGGGCATCGGCCTGGTGCCGTTCGCCCCGCTCGGCCGCGGCTTCCTCGCCGGCGACGTCAGGCGCGCGGAAGACTATCCGGAGGGCGATTTCCGCCGCGGCGACCCGCGCTACCAGGGCGAGAATTTCGACTTGAACGTCGCTGCGGCCGCCACGGTGCGCGACATCGCCGCGGCAAAAGGCGTCAAGCCCGGCCAGGTCGCGATCGCCTGGCTGCTCGCCAAGGGCCCGGATTTCGGCATCGACATCGTGCCGATCCCCGGCACCAAGCGCCGGACCTATCTGGAAGAGAACGTCGCGGCGGCGGATATCACGCTCGACGCCACCGAGATGCTGGGGCTCGACATGGCGCTGACGCCCGACAAGGTGTCGGGGCCACGCTATAACGAGCGGACGATGTCGCTGGTGGACCGGTAGGGCTTTGCGCCGCAGCCCTACTTCTTCTTGCAATCCGTCATCGCCTCCATCGCCTTCCTGGCCTCTCCCTCGCTGGCATATTTCTTCTTGCCGAGATCGACGACGAGCGTGCCGTCGGGTTTCTTCGGCACGATCTCGCATTGCTTCGAGACCGCATCCCTGGCGACCCAGTATTGCTCGTCCGCCATGGCAGGCAGGCTCATGACGCCGGTGGCGAGGATTGCGATGGCGATGGTGCGAACCATTGCGGATCTCCATTGCTCCGGTTGGAACGCAGCGCGGAACGGCCAAGCACCGGTTTGAGGTGACGCCCGGCACACTGCCATTGGAAAACGCCCTGCCCGCCGCTGTGTTCCGGCGGTTCAGCCAGCCGAATGCGGATCGATGCTGTAGGGATGCACCGGATAGCCCGGGCCGATCGCGGCGCTCACACGGTCGATCCAAGTGCCTACTGCCGGATAGTCGGCAAGCGAGAACCCGCAATCCTCGGCGCGGTGGCCGTAGGCATAGACGGCGATGTCGGCGATGGTGAGCGCATTGCCGACCAGGAATTGCGTGTCGGCCAAGCTGCGCTCCAGCGCGCCAAGCGCCCGCACGCCCGCCTCGCGCTTGCCGGCAACCAGCGCCTGGTTGCGCTCCAGCCGCCCGGTCAGCGTCCAGAAGCGCAGCGAGCCGACGACCGGCTCGACATAATACTGCTCGAAGAACAGCCACTGCATCACCTTGGCGCGAAGAAGCCGGTCCGACGGCAGATAGGGCGTGCCCTCCGCGACGCAGACGAGGATCGCGTTGGACTCTGCGATCGCCTGGCCATTCTCCACGGCGAGCACCGGAACGGCGCCGGCGGGGTTGAGCTTCAGGAAGGCCTCCGTGTGGCTCTCGCCCTCGAAGATCGAGACCATGCGGGTTTCATAGGCGACGCCGAGCAGGCCGAGCAGGACGCGAACCTTCCAGGCATTTTGCGACGGGAGGTAGTCGTAGAGCGTGAGCATGGATTGTGTCCCCTAGCGTGATGGCGTGGCTTCGCACGGGCGATGTTGAGGCACCACCCGATTCAGGCATCGCAACCCTAAACATCCGGAGTCAGCGCGAAGGAACTCGGCCTACGTCATTGGCGCTTCGTGAACTCTCACCGCCCCGCAATATCCTTCGCCACCGCCTGCGCCTCGATGCCGATCTCGCGCAGCAGGCCGGTGACCGGGTTGTAGAAGCCGACAAGATAGACGCCGAGCTCGGTCGCGCGGGCGTTCACGCCGCTCTTGCCCGGCCGAAGCTCCGTCGGCAGGAAGCCGTCATAGGCCGGACGGTAGCCGGTGGCGAAAATCACCGCGTCGAATTTCTTCTCCACCCCGTCCACGAATTTCACGCCATCCGCGGTGAAGCTTGCGATATCGGGCGCAATGCCGATCCGGCCGGCCTTGATCGCCGCGACCGTGCCGACGTCGATCATCGGAATGCGTCCCGCATCGATCTGGGCGAGGATGCCCTCTCTCGGGCGCACTATGCCGTATCTCTCCAGACGGCCCAGCGCCAGGTCGAGAACCTTTGGGAACATCCAGTCGTTGAGCGCCTGTGGCATCGTCCGGCTGGCGATGCCCACCATCTGGATCGGCACGCCGAAGAGCTGGCGCGGCACGATGTGGACACCCTTGCGCACAGAGATGGTGGGCCTGGCGCCGCTTTCGGCAAGGTCGAGCGCGATCTCCGCGCCCGTGTTGCCCATGCCGATGACCAGCACATCCTTGCCGGCATAGGGTGCTGCCTCGGTGTAGGCGGCGCTGTGCAGCACCTTGCCCTTGAAGGCCTCGATGCCAGAGAAGGCCGGCGTGATCGGCTGGGCATTGTTGCCGGTGGCGATGACCACCTTGCGGGCATTGAAAGGACCAGCATCGGTCTCGACCAGGAGTTTCCCGCCCTCGCGGCGGATGGATTTCACCGTGACGCCGAAGCGCGGCTTCAGCCCGAAGCGCTCGGCATAGGCATCGAGATAAGCGACCACCTTCTCGCGCGGCACATAGCGTGGATGGCTTTTCGGGAACGGCGCGAAAGGCAGCGAGGAGAAGGATTTCACCGTGTGCAGATGCAGCCGCCGGTAATGCCGCCGCCAGGACGGTGCCACCTCACTGGCCTTTTCGAGGATTACGAAGTCCTGCTCCGCCTGTTTCAGGCAGGCGGCGACGGCGAGCCCGGCCGGGCCGGCGCCGACAATGACGACATTGGTGTCCAAACGCCTTTCCTCCCGCCAAAGCGGCAAAAACTATGACGGGAGGGGTTCGAGGGGCAAGTAGGGACAAGCACCTACCGCGAGGCGGCGCGGCGTCCTATCTCCCCCCTTGTGGGGGAGAAAGCGATTTCAACATCTTAGCGAAGCTAAGTGTTAGAAATCGCAAGAGAGGGGATTTTCACGCGATGCGCCAACAGGTTCCGCCATCACACCGCACCTTCGCAAAAACCATGCGCGCCGACGCCACGAAGGCCGAGAACATGCTCTGGCAAGCGTTGCGCAACAGGCAGCTCGAAGGCCTGAAGTTCAAACGGCAAGTGCCGCTCGACGGATATATCCTTGACTTCGTCTGCTTCGAGATACGGTTAGTTATCGAGGTCGACGGCAGTCAGCACTCCGAGTCAGCGCGAGATTTGGAACGCGACCGGCATTTCGCAACGAAGGGTTTAAGGACTTTGCGTTTCTGGAATGAGGAGGTTGAGCGAAACATCGACGCTGTCTGCCTTACGATCCTCGCCGAAGCCCGCAAAGGCAGTTCCCCAGCAAATCCCCTCTCTTGCGATTTCTAACACTTAGCTTCGCTAAGATGTTGAAATCGCGTTCTCCCCCACAAGGGGGGGAGATAAGGCGCCGGCGCTACTCCATCGCGCGCGGCGCCTCGGGCTCGTCCTCGGGCGGTTCGAGGATCTCGATCAGTTTCGCCACGCGGGCGCCGGGCATGGCGTGGCCTTCATTGACCAGCGCCTCGTCGGCGCCGATCCAGGCGAAGGCCTCGCGCAGTTCCTCAAGGCTGGCGCCGGTGAGCGCGATGTCGGCGATGACGGCCTCGTCGACCGGTCCAAGCACGGAAATGATGTCGTTGCGGGTCATCTTCTCCTCCCCCGTGGGTAGGATGATTGCTCAAGCAAACGGCTGACGGGTGAAGCGGGTTCCGAAAATCCGTGGCCGGCTTCTTCCGAACGAGGCCCGATGCTATGGCTCGCTCCATGAAGTCTGCTCTCCTCCTCTTCGCCGCCCTGCTCCTGTCCACGTCGGCACGCGCCGACTGGAAGCCCATCGAGAAGATCGAGACCTATGCCGTCTCAGGCCAGAGCGCGGAGCAGCTCTATCTCTCGATCGGCGAGAAGGGGCCGGCGGTCGGCACGGCCGGCAACGAGCGGCGTGTCATTGCGCATACTTTCTTCAAGCTGACCTGGCAGCGCGACTACCAGCCGCAAGGCGAGGCCTGCGTGCTGAAGACGGCGCGGCCGAAGCTGATCATCACCTACACTCTGCCCAAGCCGGCGGGAAAACTCAGCCCCGCCTTGCAGGCGCGCTGGGATGCCTTCGCCGCCGGGCTAATCGCGCATGAGAAGGTGCACGGCGCCGGCATTGTCGACATGGTGGACAAGATCGTCGCCTTCAGCACCGGCCTCACCGCCCAGAACGATCCCGGCTGCAAGAAGGTCAGGGCGGAGCTGACGCAATATCTCGACCAGCTCTCCAAGGCGCAGCGCCAGGGCAGCCGCGACTTCGACAAGGTCGAATTCGGGCAGGATGGCAACATGCTGAAGCTGATCGCGGCGTTTCTGGGCGGGAGTTAGCGGATCGGCACCAGCTTCGCCGCGTCGCGGATGGCGCGCGCGGCACCCGGATTGGTGACGGGATAGCCAGAGATGAAGCCCTCGATCGAGAAGCCTGGAAATTCCGTGCGCAGTCGGGCCGCGATGGCAGCGGCCTCGGCGCCGCTGTGGCTTCCCGGTGCCGGCCGGTCGCGAACAGGACGCGACCCTGCATGCCGAAATGCCAGAGCGGCGCCGTTCGGCTCGATATCGGCGATCTGCCAGCCCGAGAAACCCTGCCGCGCTGTCCCGGCGTTTTCGGCCTTTCGCCACGTGGCGCGAGCGAGCCCGCCTCCGCGAGGAGTTGGGCTCAGGGCGCGCGCAATACGCCATATTCTGACCGGCGATCGGCCTGACGAGGTGCGGAAGGAATTGGCAAAGCCGTTCTGACGCCAGTAGCCGTAGCAATTCAGCAAAATATCAGCAGCCGTTCAGGACAAAAAAGCCCTGTCGCCGCAATGCTTGCGCTTCGATCACCGTGATGAGCACCTGGAGGTTGGTCATGAACATCAACGCTGACGGGCCGTTCCCTCCCGCCCAACTGGCACGAGAGGAATTGCTTCGTTTCCTCTCGACCGGCTTTGCCGGTCCATGCTTCGGCGAGACCAACGAGATTCTGAGCTACCTCGAACAGGTGGCGTCCAGCAGACCATCGGCCGACGCGTCCGTCGGACACTCCCTGCCTCGGCCTCGCCTTCTCGGCTTCTTTTCCCGCCTGCGCCTGCTTCCGGCTTGACCTCGACCCGCATTTGCCGTTCCCATGAACGGTGCGCAATGAGGCGCGGCGATGGGGCAGCGGGTTGGCGCTACGGATCGGCGGCGCGGTTCTCGATCTTGACCGGGGTACGCTCCGGCGTGACGGCCAGATCGTGCCGGTCCGGCCAAAGACCTTCGAGCTGCTCGCCTTCCTGACGCGCAATCCCGGACGGGTGCTGAGCAAGGAGGAATTGCTCCAGGCAGTCTGGCCGGGGATCATCGTCTCCGAAGACTCGCTCACCCAATCCATCCACGACGCCCGTAAATCCATAGGCGACGAGGCGCAGGTGCTGATCCGCACCGTTTCGCGCCGAGGTTATATCTTCCATGCGCCCGACAACCAGGCAGTGCCGGCTGCGGCTGCCGAAGTGCCGGTTTCCGGGGCCGAACCGATGGTCGCCGTCCTGCCGTTCCGTGTCGACCCCACCGACGCCACCGCCAGGGCGCTGTTCGACGGGGCGGTCGAGGAAATCACCAACGCGCTCTCCTACTTCAAGACTATTGCCGTGCTTGCGCGCCATTCGGCATTCGCGCTGGCCGCTCACTCGAGCGAGGACGTCAGGGCAACCGCCAAGCGGCTCGGAGCCGACTATGTCGCCGAAGGCACCGTCGAGGCCGCCGACAAGGACTACAGCGCCCGCGTGGTGCTCACCGAGACGGCATTGGGCCGGCGCGTCTGGGGCCAGAGCTTCACCTTCGCCAAAGGCGAGATCTTCACGTTCCAGACGATGGTGGCGCAACGCATTGTGACGGCGCTGGTCGCCAACATCGAAAGCGCGGTGATGCGGCGCGGCCTGCCCGCGGCTGCAACCAATGTCGAAGCCTATCTGCATTTCCTGCGCGGGAAGGAGCTGCTGCGCAGCTATGGCGAACGGGTCAACCAGGATGCGCGCGAGCATTTCCTCAAAGCCCTCGAGCTCGATCCTCGTTCTGGCCTGGCGAACGCCTATCTGGCGCTTGCAGATGTCATCATCGGCGGCTATGCCGATGCGCCGCGCGCCGTGCTCGACCAGGCGCGGGACCGCGCGCTGCACGCAATCGCGCTGAGCCCCGACGAGGCGCGGTGCCACCGCATGCTGGCGCTAATTCTGCTCTACCGGGGCCGCGACGAATACGACGCCGCCGAAAAACACTTCGCCCGCGCGCTCGATCTCAATCCCTATGACGCCGACACGCTGGCCCAAACCGGCTTTTTCCGCGCCCTACGCGGCGACGGCGAGGCTGGGCTCGCGCTGCTCGACAAGGCCGTCCAGCTCAATCCCATGCATCCGACCTGGTACTATTACGACCGAGGCGAAGCCCTGCTGGCGCTCGGGCGGTATCAGGAAGCAGCCGCGTCCTTCTCCTGCCTGCCCCGCAAGAGCGCTCGGCAATGGGCGCGGCTGGCCGCATGCCACGCATTTGCCAGCGACCGCGGGAAGGCGCTGGCCTGCGTCACGGAAGGTCGCGCCCTGGAGCCAGACCTCACCATCGCCCAGATCGTCCGGGACATGCGCATGGAACGCGAAGAGGACCGCGAACGACTCCGTCGCGGGCTCGAGCTCGCCGGCTGGGACACGGCCATCTAAGCATGCCCGGGCTTTCCCTAGAAACTGATCTCCACCGCCTCCGCGCTCCGCTTCGCCTCGCCATGGAACACCGCCTCGACGTTGTTGCCGTCGGGGTCGAGCAGGAAGCAGGCGTAGTAGCCGGGGTGGTAGCGGCGCTCGCCTGGCGCGCCATTGTCCTTGCCGCCGGCGGCGAGCCCCGCCTGGTAGAAGGCGTCGACCATGGCGCGGTCCTTCGCCTGGAAGGCGAAATGGTGGCGGCCGGTGAGCACGCCCAGCGCCGCGCGGCTGTCGGCGCTGGAGATGAACAGCTCGTCGGCCCAGAAGTAATCATCCGCCTCGCCGCCAATCGGGATGCCCAGCACCTCGAAGACAGCGCCATAGAAACGCCGGCTGGCCTGGAGGTCCCGCACCACAAGCTGGATGTGGTCGATGAGCCGGCCGCGATAGAGTTCCATGAGAGCGCTCCTGGTTGAGGGTTTAATCTAAATGGGACCGATGTGCGGTCAATGCGCGGCGCTGCTGACTGCTGACAATGCTGGAAGGCTGGCGGGACAGCGCCCCTCTCTGTCCTGCCGGACATCTCCCCCAGTTGGGGGGAGATCAGCCTTCGCGCAGCCATTCGCCAACATCGCAGGAAAAGCGCCTGCGACGAACCTGCCGATCTCCCCCCTCGTGGGGGAGATGTCCGGCAGGACAGGGGGGCGCCGTAGAGTGCCGACCCGTCAGGCAATCGGCGATCACCGGCCCACCAAAAAATCCGGATAAGAAATGCAACCAGATTGTAGGATCGGCTTCCGCCCTGGCGTCCTCCGGACGCAAGCGGCGCGGGTAGACTGGAAAAACCGTGCCGCATCAAACAGGATGCCTTACGGCATGGGAGAAGAACCATGAACCATTCCTATCGTTGGGTCATCGTCGCGGCCGGCGCGCTGATGACCTGCGTGGCGCTCGGCGCCATGTTTTCGCTGGCGATCTTTCTGGAGCCGATGTCGCTCGACACGAACTGGTCGCGCACCGGCATTTCCAGCGCCATGACCTTGAACTTCCTGGTGATGGGCCTCGGCGGCTTCGCTTGGGGCGCGATCTACGACCGGGTCGGCGCCAGGCCCGTGGTGCTTGCGGGCGCGGTGCTGCTCGGCCTGTCGCTGGTGGTCGCGAGCCGCGCCACCTCGCTGCTGGTCTTTCAATTGAGCTACGGCATCATCGTCGGGCTGGCGGCGAGCGCATTTTTCGCGCCGATGATCGCGCTCACCACCGCCTGGTTCGACACCAACCGCAGCCTCGCCGTGTCGCTGGTCTCGGCCGGCATGGGCGTGGCGCCGATGACCATCTCGCCCTTCGCGCGCTGGCTGATCACGGCCTATGACTGGCGCACCGCCATGTTCGATATCGGCGTCATGGCCTGGGTGCTGCTCTTGCCCGCCGTCTTCCTGGTGCGCCAGCCGCCGGCCGCGGTCGCAGCCGCCGACGGCACGCCGGCGCCCGTCGCCGACGATCCCGGCATGAGTGTCGGCCAGGCGCTGCGCTCGCCGCAATTCATCGTGCTGGGCTTGACCTTCTTCGCCTGCTGCGCGGCGCATTCGGGCCCGATCTTCCACATGGTGAGCTATGCCATGTCCTGCGGCGTGGCGCCGATGGCGGCGGTGTCGATCTACAGCGTCGAGGGTCTCGCCGGCCTTGGCGGGCGCGTGCTCTATGGCGTGCTCGGCGACCGGCTGGGCGTCAAGCCGGTGCTGGTCACCGGGCTCGCCATCCAGGGGCTGGTGATCGCGGCCTACCTCGCGGTCGGCAATCTGGAGCAGTTCTACCTTCTGGCCATCATCTTCGGCGCCACCTATGGCGGCGTGATGCCGCTCTACGCGGTGCTGGCGCGCGAATATTTCGGCCTGCGCATCATCGGCACCATCCTTGGAGCGGCCACGATGCTCTCAAGCCTCGGCATGTCGTTCGGGCCTTTAGCCGGCGGCATGATCTACGACGCCTATGCCAGCTATCACTGGCTGTTCATCGGCTCGGCGCTGATCGGTCTCGGCGCTGCCGGCATCGCCATCGCCTTCCCGCCGCAGCCGAGCCGGCAGAAGCTGCAGGTGGCGTAGATAGCACCGCCGATCTCCCCATTGCGGGCCTTTGCGGGGGGAGATTGCGCACCCTTATGGCGCCGGCACCCCTTCGAGGGCTATGATGCGTGTGTGAGCGCAGCGGAAGCGGAGCTGCTTCAGCCGCTCATACTCCGGCGAGTCGTACCAGGCGGCGAGCGCGGCCATGTCGGGAAATTCGATGATGACCAGGCGGTGCGGCTCCCAATCGCCCTCCAGCACCCGGGTGGCGCCGCCGCGCGCGAGATAGCGCCCGCCATGGCGAGCTTCGGTCGCCGGGACCTCGCGTCTGTATTCTTCGAACATGGCGGCGTCCGTGACATCGACATCGGCAATCAGATAGGCGGCCATTTCTTGTCCTCCTTCTCAATCGTCTTCCGGATCATCAGGGTCGGCCCCCGTGGCCGAGGAAGAATCCCCAACGGCTCCTCGATCCCCATCGGGCGCGAAATCCTCGGGATTCGTCGTGCGTCGCTACCCGCCACTGCAAATCCTTGTTCTCGATAGGCGGATCGCCAAACGCTGTCGGAAGGGAGTTATTTTATATTGGCGCTCACTCATATCAAGGCCGAACCGAAGCCACGAGTTGGCGCGAATTCCATTTGCGGGACCGGGGCGAGTATGAAACTCTGCGCCAAGACGCTGCACGTGAAATGCCGGCGAGGCCGGCGCGATCCATGGTCCGGGGACATTGCAGTGACCGCAGGCTTGGAAGCAGAAGAAGCCAGGGGTTGGTCCAACCTGCTGGTCGCGGCGGAGAAAGGCGACGCCGCGGCAGTGCGCTCCGAGCTTGCCGCCGGAGCGGACATCAACCAGACCGACGAAGGCGGTTGGTCGGCGCTGCACCTTGCCGCGCACAATGCCCGCATGGCGGCGCTCGAAGTCCTGGTGGCGCACCCGGCGATCGACGTCAATTCGAGGAACAAGTGGAAGAGCACGCCCCTGAGCCTGGCCTCGGCCAAGGGGCACTACGACTGCATCCAGGCACTGGTGAGACGTCCCGAAATCGATATCGATGCCCGCGCCGACTACTATGGCAGGACGGCGCTGATCGAGGCGGCAAGGACCGGGCATCTCGATGTCGTCAAGCTGCTGGTCGAGCGTGGCGCGGACGTCAATCTGGCCGACAAGACAGGTCGCAACAGCGCGCTGATCGAGGCCATCAAGGGGCGGCACTACGAGGTGGCGCAGTATCTGCTGGCGTCCCGCAAGGTGAACTTCCTCAACAAGGACATGCGGCTCAATGCGCTGATCTGGGCCGGCAGCACACGCAACGCCGATCTCATCGAGAAACTGGACGCCTCGATCCACGCTTTCTTCGAAGGCAGGTGAGCGCAAGGCGGCGACAATTCGGGCGCCCGCGTTCCCGCCCGCGCCAAGCCTCAGGCCGACAGGTTGTCCATCATCATTGCCGTGTCACCGGATCCGTCCGAGAGCGCGGTATCGACCGCCTTCGCCCGCCGCTTCCTGTCCGAGCGTTTCCAGCACCTCCCCGATGGGCTTGACCCGAGGATCCATGCCGTGACCCACACGCGTGAGATGCAACGGCGAAGAATTCTGAAAAGCCGCAACGCCTTAGCGTCACGGTATGGATTCTAGGGTCTGCGCGCGTCGCTTCGCTCCTTGCTCCGCCCTAGGATGACGAACTCACGGAGTCCGCCACCAACTGCCATCCCCTTACAATTCGATTCAAATACCACCGCCCATCTTTGCTCCCCGGTAAAGCGACTCGGCGATGGTCGCGCCGTGGCGGGCAATAAGGAGAAGCTAATGAAAAGCGACTTTGCCGCCGCCCACCTGCACCTCGACCGGGCGTGCCATTACCTGCGTGGCGACGATGAGACGAGCCGCGCGGCGCTTGCGGCGCTCGACCTTGTGATCGACGCGGTGGCGGCGGCCCAGCATGCCAGGCCGATGGCCGAGGTGCTGCCCTTTCCGCGGCGCGCGAATGGCGGACTTCCACCGCTTGCATCCTGAATTATCCGCCTGAAAAGGCGGGAACATTCTGGCCGGCCGCACGTTGTGATAATTGGGGTGTGGCCGGCTGTTCTCGAACTCAGGATGCGGCCGGCCATGGCGGTGGGAGGCGCATGGCAGAGAATGTCCCAGACGAAGGCCGCAAAATCCACCGACGCGGCTGGGCCGACAAAGTCTGTACAGGCGGCCGCACCAGCGACATCAACCGAGGCGGCGGCACCTCCGCGCGCTTCCGACACGCTGGCGCTGAAACTCAGCTCCGCCGAATTCACCACGACGCTGTCGCATTTCCACCGCGCCGAGATCGCGCGCATGGCCGGCTGGCGCGACCGGCTCGACCGCACCAGCAACTGGTCGATCACCGTGGTGGCGGCGATGCTGTCGGTGTCGCTGTCGACGCCGAGCGCGCATCACGGCGTGCTGCTCTTCGCCATGCTCCTGATCACGCTGCTGTTGTGGATCGAGGCGCGGCGCTACCGCTTCTTCGATGTCTACCGCGCCCGGGTGCGGCAGTTCGAGCGCTACTATTTCGCGCAGGTCTTCTCGCCGCAGCCCGACTACGCCTCGAACTGGCTGGCCATCCTGGGCGAAGGCCTGCGCTCGCCGCGTTTCCTGATCACGCAGCGCGCGGCGCTGATCCGCCGGCTGCGCCGCAACTACATCTTCATGTACACGATCTTGATGCTTGCCTGGATCCTGAAGATCACCACGCCGAGCCTGCAGCGCGAAGGTTCGCCCATCGGCTTCAGCGCCTCGCTGATCGATGCGTTCCGGGTGGCGACGCTGGGGCCCATCCCGGGCGTCGTTGTCGTGTGCGGCGTCGTGGTCTGCTACCTCGCGATGCTTGCGGCCGCGTTCCTGATGCGTGCCGACGACGGCGAGCTGTCCTTCGGCGACGTGCATGTGTGATTGAGGGGAGTAGGGAGTAGGGAGTAGGGAGTAGTGAGTAGTGAGTAGTGAGTAGTGAGTAGTGAGTAGTGAGTAGTGAGTAGTAAGAATATCAGGTCGTTCGCACGCGGCAACTTCCCTCCCTTATTCTCCTATCCCCTACTCCCCTACTGCCCTACTCCCCTACTGCCCTACTGCCTTTCAGTTCAGCGACAGCGCCGTCCGGAACTCCTGCGCGGTGTTGCGGGCGGGATAGGGCTCATCCGGCACGGGAACGCCGAGATGGGCGCAAAGCGGCCCCCAGCCGTCGCCGAGCTTGTGGACCAGAAGGCGCTCCGCCGGCACGGTGTTCAGCACCGCCTCGACATTGGCCTCGTAGACGGCGATCGCATGCGCGCGATCCTGCGGGCGGTCGCCGAAGACCTGCTTCGCGACAAGCGCGACGCCCAGCGCGTCCTGGTCCTTGCTGTCGGCAATGGCCGGCAGGACGGTCTTCTGGAAACTCTCCCACCAGCTTTCGGGCGAGCGCCAGGTGAGGATGACGCGCGCCTGGCGATAGGTTTCGATCAGCTCGCGCCAGTAATGCGCCGACGGCCAGTCGACGCAGGATTTGTAGCCGGCAAAGAGCCTGTCCCAGTCGGGCGCGGCGCCCTTGGCCAGCGCGCGCCAGAGCCGCTTCTGCTGCGCATGCGCCATCACTTCCGACATATGATGGCAAGGGCCGAAGCCAAGCATGGTCAGCGCCTCGCGCATCGAATCCGTGCCGGTCCGGCCGAAGCCGGTTCCTATCACCCTGAGCGACATTTTCCCCTCCCTTTGCGTTTGCCCTCGTCAAGCGGCCGCGGTCAACCTCCCTGGACCAGGAACCGCAAGCTATTGCCCTCCGGATCGGCGGTCGAAACCACGCCGCCATCCTTTTTCGCCGGCACATTGGCCGCTTCGAGCCTGCGCCCCACGGCGGCAAGCTCCTCCGCCGAGCCAAGCTCGACGGTGAAATGGTCGAGGCCGGCGGCATTCGGCGGCGGCTCGCGCAGCTCATCGCGCGCCCAGACATTGAAGGCGATCATATGCGCGCGGCGCTGGGTGCCGCAATCGAACATGCCGAAGGTCCGG
The DNA here is from genome assembly GCF_053714275.1 of Mesorhizobium sp. Arg314. NCBI lineage: Bacteria > Pseudomonadati > Pseudomonadota > Alphaproteobacteria > Hyphomicrobiales > Phyllobacteriaceae > Mesorhizobium > Mesorhizobium sp. Arg314. Next base: position 77,946 of record NZ_JBSKBP010000023.1, read on the forward strand.
GACTGGATATGCGGCCGGAAGCCGAGCACGCCGAGATAGAATTCCATCAGCGTCTCGGGCCAGCGGGCCCGCAGATGGATGTGGCCGATGAAGGCGTCCCGCGCCATCCTCGGCTCGACATGGCCGGAATTGCCGAGATCGCGCAGCAAGCCCGAGACGTCCAGCGGCTCGAGCCCGGAATGCGCGCTGCCGTCGACAGCGATCAGCGACACGCGTCCGTCGGGCGACACTTCGCGCCGCAGGAAGCGCTCCGGCGTGTCGAAGCATATCTCGATGCCGTTGCCGGACGGGTCGGAGACGTAGAGCGATTCCGAAGCAAGGTGGTCCTGGGCGCTGTATCGCAAGCCCGACGCCTTGAGGCGGGCGGCCGTGTGCGCGAGGTCGCGGCGGGTCGTGACGTGGATGGCGACATGAAAGAGATCGCGCGACTTCTGCGGCAGGGCGACTTCCGCACCGGCATGGAGCACGATCAACGCCCGGCCGCCGGCGCTGAGCTCCGCCTGAGCAGCGGCTTCCTCGCCGACCAGCGTTAGCCCGAGCGTGCCACGCCAGACGGTCAAGGCCGCCGGAATGTCGGTCACCCTGAGATGGACCGGCCCGAGACGGGTGGCTTGAGACAGCAATCCTTCGTCCATCGTTGCCTGTCCGATTGCGGTCGGCGAATATATTAGCTCTGAACGATATTTCTGTCTCGCGCCAAGTTCGGGTTGACCCCTCCCCGGAGGGCGGCGACTATCGCTGCAGACTTTTCCTGGAATTGCTTTGAGCAGGAGGAATTCGCATGGACGACACCGACCACTGGCGCAACATGGCGAGCGCGCCGCGGGACGGCAGCCGCATCCTGGTGACGGTGCGCTCCTCCGAGCAGGGACCGGCCGAGGTCGACATGGCCTACTGGTCGCGCGCCGACCAGTTCGGCGAAGAAGGCTGGCGGGCGTCGGATTCCTCGCCCGGCCGCGTGGTCGAATATGCCGAGCCGGAGCTCAGATGCTGGATGCCGTTGCCGACGGCAGGGCGCGGTTCGATGCCGAGCCCTTGGGAGGGGGATGACGTGCCGCTGGTGGATGGGGAAGGGATCTGAGTCTCTCGCTGGCGATTGGCGAAAGCCGGCGCGATGGCTGATCTCCCCCGGGGGGAGATGGCCGGCAGGCCAGAGGGGTCGTCTCACATAGATCGCCAGCGTGATCTCCGTCGCAGAAGATGCTGGCGCTTTCAGGATCACCTCGATGCGGATGACGCTACGATGCGCCTCCGGCAGCCGGCGCGGATAGTCGAGCGAACCGCGCCGCCTCCGCCACTTTCGCGACGGTCTCGGGACGCACCACGCCCCTGCCGTTGTGGCGCTGATGATGGACGTGCCGGACATGGACAAGCTAGCGGCACTGAGACGCGATGGCCTATGATGGCGTGGCGCCGGAGTCGCAGGTCATGCTGGTGGAATCGAAGGGGTGGTTGCGACGCTTCTTTTCTTTTCCCACAAGACAGAAACGGGAGCGTTGGCGATCCGGGCCGCCAGCCGGAAGAGCCGGCCCGCGACCCGCCGCAAATCGACGATGGGCGTGGCCGATAGGCGGCGAGCCCGCTGCTGCTCCAGGTAGCGTTCCAGCGCTATCTCGTGGCGCTGCGGTGCCGGCGTGTTGAGGCGAGGGTTCCGCCAGATGTCCTCGATATAGTGAAAGGGCCAGTCGGTTGGACCTGGGGGCAGCATGGTGTTTCTCCTGGGTTGTCGAGCAACCCTGGGCCATTGCCGTGATGAAGTAGGTGAGCGCAGCGTGATGGAATCGTGAAATATGACGCGGTGGGCAAATCGCGGTTGAAATAGAGGCGGATGCGCGAAACAATCTTGGCCGAGCCAATGCCTGGGCGAAATCCTATGACGGAGCCTCATCTTCATCTGCTAGGTGGTTTCGACTTTGCCGGCGTCGGAGCCGAGGTTCCTGCGTTCAGCCGCAAGGCGCGCGCGATGATGGCCTATCTCGCTTTGCAAACCGGACAGGCTCAGTCGCGCGAGAAGCTCGCCGCCCTGCTCTGGAGCCTGAACGGCGAGGCGCAGGCCCGGATGAGCCTCAGGCAAGCCGTGTCGGCCGTCCGGAAGGCGATGTATAAGTCGGGCGGCGGCCGGTTCCTGACCGAGGGGACCAGCATTGCCCTTCGCCTCGACGATTTCGATTTCGACGTCGCCCGGTTCGAGATGTTGGCGGCAAGCTCTTCGCCCGAAGACCTCAAGCAGGCGCTTGCCGTCTACCGTGGCGACCTGCTCGACGGTCTTGGCCTGAAAGAGGAGCCGTTCGAGGACTGGCTGCGGGTCGAGCGTGAGCGCCTGAGGACTATCGCGGTTGCGGCACTGGACAGGCTGGTGGCGCATTACAGCGCATCGAAAGACCACTCATCCTGCGCGCGTACGGCTGCGCGACTGCTCGTCATGGAGCCTCTGCGCGAAGATATCCACCGGGCCTTGATGAGGGCCTATGCCGCGCAGGGCCGCATCAACCTTGCCCTTAAGCAGTATGAGCTCTGCCGTGAGGCGCTGGAGAGAGAGCTCGGACTTCCGCCAGAACTGGAAACGCGCCAACTGTACGAGGCGCTAAGGGCACGCCGGATGAGCTCATCGCCCCACTCGAAGCGTCCGGCTGCGGTCTTCGAGCCGGCGGCCGGTTCCGAGGCAAATGCCAGCGGGAACCTTTCCGGCGGCGAGCCGATGCCACCGCCCACCCACTACGTCAAATCGGCAGGAATCAACATCGCCTATCAGGTGACCGGCGAAGGGCCGATTGACCTCATATACGTGCCGGGCTGGGTCTCCAATCTCGACCTTGCCTGGGGCTCGCCGCGCTTCGCGCATGTACTCAAGCGGCTCGGCACCTTCTCGCGCCTGATACGATTCGACAAACGCGGCACCGGTCTATCCGACCGCAATGTCGGCCTGCCGACGCTGAAGAGCGCATGGAGGATGTGCGTGCGGTGCTGGACGCGGTCGGCTCCAGCCGAGCGGTGCTGTTCGGCAGCTCTGAGGGCGGTCCGATGTGCATGCTTTTCGCCGCCACCTATCCCGAGCGCACGTCCGCGCTGGTGCTTAACGGAACCTACGCCAAGGGCACGTGGTCAAAAGAGTATCCCTGGGCCAGAACCGTTGCGCAGGTGGACGACGACGTGGCCGCCGTCGAGCGGCAATGGGGCAAGCCCGCCGACATGAGCAACGCAGCGCCCAGCCTGACCGAAAACATGGTCGAACGCGAGTGGTTTGCCGCCTATCTCAGGAATTCGGCCTCGCCCGCCGATGCAATCGCGCTCTGGCGCTGGGGTACCGAAGTCGATGTTCGCGACATCCTGCCCGCGATCCGCATCCCGACGCTGATCGTGCAGAGGACGGGCGACCGTTGGGTACGCCCAGAGGAAGGGCGTTACTTGGCAACGCACATCCAAGGCGCCAGATACGTCGAGCTGGCCGGCAGGGACCACGTGATCTGGGGCGAAGATTGCGACCGCCTGGTTGACGAGATACGAAGCTTCGTCACCTGCGCCGGATCGACATCCCGGAAGACGGTCTCTGCGCTCACCGGATGAGCGCTGGCATGTCTTCGGTAGAACTACTCATTTCCCCACCCGTGGGGGAGATTGGCAGCTCCGCGCTGCGCGCCAAAAGAGGCGCAACGCCTCAGAACAAAAACGCCGCCGTGGCCGGGTCAGGTCCGGTACGCCCGTCGGCGGAATCCATGCCGCGAATGGTCTGCATATCTTCGCCGTCCAGCTCGAAATCGAAGACGTCGAAATTACCGGCGATGCGATCCTGATGAACCGACTTCGGGATGACGACCAGCCCCTCCTGCAGGTGCCAGCGGATGATCACCTGGGCCACCGACTTGCCGTGCTTCCTGGCGATCTTCTCCAAAGTCGGATCGGCCAGCAGCCTGCCGCTGCCAAGCGGGCTCCAGCTTTCGACGTGGATGTTGTGCTGCTTGTGGAAATCGCGCTTGTGGCGCTGCTGGAAGCGCGGGTGCAATTCGATCTGGTTGACGACGGGCGTCACGCCGGTCTCGCCGATGATGCGCTCAAGATGGTCCTGGTTGAAGTTCGAGACACCGACCGACTTGGTGCGGCCGGCTTGCTTGAGCTCGACCAGCGTCTTCCAGGCCTCGACGTATTTGTCCTGGCTGGGCACCGGCCAGTGGATGAGAAAGAGATCGATCCGGTCGATGCCGAGCTTCTGCATCGTATCGTCGAAGGCGCGCAGCGCGGCGTCGCGCTGGTGGCCGCCATTGCGCAGCTTGGAGGTGATGAACAGGTCGGACCGCGGCACGCCGGCGGCTCGGATCGCCTCGCCGACGCCTTCCTCATTGCCATAACCCTCGGCGGTGTCGATCAGCCGGTAGCCGGCCTCGATGCCCCAGCGAACGACCTTGGCCGTGATATCGGGATCGACCTGCCACACGCCAAGCCCGATCTGAGGAATGGTGGCGCCGTCGTTCAAGGCGAGCTGTTGAGGCATGGGAGGGTCCTTTTGGGAGGGAGGGTGGTGCCGACTATGTAGGCCGTGGGTTGGGGAATGCGAGAGGATGACTGGCAAAAGGGTGGCGCGATGTCGAAGCTGCCAATCTCCCCCCTCGTGGGGGAGATGTCCGGCAGGACAGAGGGGGGCGCCGTAGAGTAAAAACGTTGGCGACACCAACTTCAGCCTCGTAATTCGACCATGCCGCATACACCCCCCGCCGCCCACGCATCGCACCAAAGCGAAATCGATGCGCAAGGTTATGACCGACGCAGAGTTGAAGCTTTGGAATGAGCTTCGTGCCCATCGGCTTATGGGCTTGGGCTTCCGCAGACAGTTCCCGATCGCTGACTACATCGTAGACTTCGCTTGCCCAGAGAAGAAGCTGACCGTGGAGGTCGACGGCTCGCAACACGGCGATGCAGGTCGTGCTGAGGCAGATGCGATCAGGAGCAAGCGCTTGGAGCAGGATGGCTGGATGGTCCTGCGGTTCTGGAACGACGACGTCATTCGAGACATCGACAATGTCTGCCAGCACATTGTTATTGCCGCAGGGTTGGCCGGTCCGACTTGAGATGTTGGCGGGACAGCGCCCCCCTCTGTCCTGCCGGACATCTCCCCCACGAGGGGGGAGATTGGCAGCTTCGCCGCCGGCCCTCCTACGAGAGGGCGAGCGCTAACCCCTCGCCCCGAACCGCAGCCCGTCCATCAACAGCTTCACCAGCCGCCCGGACCGCTCGCGCCAGTCGGGCGTGTTGGGCGCGGAGTAGATGCCGCCCAGCGCATGCATGACATCGGAGGCGTCGACATCGGCGCGGATTTTTCCCGAGGCGGCGGCAGCCTCGATCAGGCTTCGCATGGCGCCCGAGACGCGGCCGGAGGTGTCGGAGAACAGCGTCGAATTGGTAGTGAGCAACAAGCGCAGGCTGGTCGCCAGGCCGCGCTTGGTGGCGATGTAGTCGACAAAGCGCTGCATCCAGAATTCGAGCGCGACATCGGCCGGATGCTCGTGGGCAAGTTCCTCGGCGGCGTGGCAGAGCCCCTCCACCTCGCGGCGGTAGACCACCTCGACCAGATGCTCGCGCGTCGGGAAATGCCGGTAGAGCGTGCCGATGCCGACCCCTGCCCGCTTGGCGATGTCCTCCAGCGAGGCGTCGACGCCGTCGCTGGCGAAAGCCTGCGCCGCCACCTCGACCAGCCTGTCGCGGTTGCGCTGCGCATCGGCGCGCAACGGCTTTTGCGCCGGCGCGTCGCGCGTCGCTTCGGTGGTCATTTCCTGGTCAGGCACTTTTTTCTCCACTGAACGCAATATGGGGGGTTGAACCATGGCTGGCCAGACCCCAGTTAAATAAACGGAGGCACCTCCGCTTTAGTGGAGTGCTTTTATCATATAACCAGGGGAAGCGGTATGTCACGTGTCGAAAGACGGAGAGCTTTCCTTGGCCGCTGGAGCAGGGCGGAGGCGGTGACGCTGCCAATCTCCCCCCTTGCGGGGGAGATCAGTCGGCACCGCGCCCGAGCTCTTCCTCGGACGTTACCCTTGCCCCTCTCCTCCCAAGCCCCATTTCCATCCCCCTAGCGTCCAGCAACCCGGAGCCCGACGCCCCATGAATGACCAAGTCACCATCAGTCCAACCACGCTTTCCATCCATCTCACCATCAACGGCCGCGATCACGCGCTCGACATCGAGCCGCGCGTGACGCTGCTCGACGCGCTGCGCGAGCGGCTGGCGCTGACCGGCACCAAGAAGGGCTGCGACCAGGGCCAGTGCGGCGCCTGCACCGTGCATGTCGACGGCGAGCGCGTGCTGGCCTGCCTGACGCTCGCTGCCCAGGTCGAAGGCCGCTCGGTCACCACCATCGAGGGACTGGCCGGCGAAGACGGCACGCTCAACGCCGTGCAGGCCGCCTTCCTCGAACAGGACGCCTTCCAGTGCGGCTATTGCACGCCCGGACAGATCATGTCGGCGGTGGCCTGCATCCGCGAGGGCCATGCCGGCTCGGACGAGGAAATCCGCGAATACATGGCCGGCAATCTCTGCCGCTGCGGCGCCTATCCGCACATCGTCGCCGCCGTCCGCCAGGCCGCACAGGAGCTCCGCTCATGAGAGATTTCGCTTACATCCGAACGGGCAGTATCGAGGCCGCGCGCAATGCTTCGGCGCTGCCCGGCGCCATGCTGCTTGCCGGCGGCACGACGCTGGTCGACCTCGCCAAATGCGGTGTCGCCGAGCCATCGACCGTCATCGACATCAGCCATATCGAAGGGCTCAGCGCCATCGACATAACCGTCGACCGCGCCGTCATCGGCGCGCTGGCGAAGATGAGCCATGTCGCCGACAATGCCGAGGTGAAGAGCTTGTTTCCGGCCGTCTCGGAAGCGCTCTGGCAGGCCGCCTCGGCGCAGCTGCGCAACATGGCGACCATCGGCGGCAATCTGATGCAGCGCACGCGCTGCCCCTATTTCCGCGACCCGCAGAACTTCCCGGCCTGCAACAAACGCGCGCCGGGCAGCGGCTGCTCGGCGATCGGCGGCGTGACGCGCGGCCATGCCGTGCTCGGCACCAGCGAGGCATGCATCGCCACCTATCCGGGTGACCTGGCGGTGGCGCTCGTCGCCTTCGACGCCGAGGTCGATCTCAGCGAGCGCAAGCTCAAGGCCGAGGACTTCTTCCTCGCGCCCGGCGCGACTGCCGAGCGCGAGCACGACATCCGCCCCGGCGAGATGATCACGGCGATCGAGATTCCAGGCTCGGCCGCGGCCAGGCGCTCGACCTACCTCAAGGTGCGCGACCGCCAGTCCTATGAGTTCGCGGCCGCGAGCGCGGCGGTAGGGCTGGAGCTCGAAAGCGACGGCCGCACCATCCGCGACATCCGCGTGGCGCTCGGCGGCGTCGCCACCAAGCCTTGGCGAGCGCGCGCGGTCGAAGAGGCGCTGAAGGGCAAAGCGCTCGACGAAACCACGGTCCGCAAGGCGAGCGAACTCGCCATGGCGGGCGCCGTCGACCATGGCGCGAACCACTACAAGATCGCATTGGCGCCGCGCGTGATCACGCGCGCCATCCTCAAATTGGGAGAGACGGCATGACCGTTCATGACATGAAACATGCCGCGTCCGACAGCGCGCGCCTCGAAGCGGTCGGCGGCAGGCTGTCGCGCGTCGACGGGCCGGCCAAGATCACCGGCGCGGCAAAGTATGCCTTCGAGCAACAGCTCGACGGGCTGACGCATGCGGTGCTGGTCGGCGCGACAATTGCCGCCGGCAAGGTGACCGCCATCGACACCCGCGCGGCCGAGGCGGCGCCCGGCGTGCTGGCCGTGCTGACGCCCGACACCATCATGGAATTGAAGGGCGCTTCGGACTGGCTCGGCAACCCGCCGTCGCAACCGACCTACAATCCTCTTGCCCGCGAGGTCACCTTTTCCGGCCAGCATGTCGCGGCCGTGGTGGCCGAGACCTTCGAGCAGGCGGTCGCGGCGGCAGCGCTGGTCAAGGTGACCTTTGAGGAGACGCCGGCGATCGTCGATTTGAGCGACGGCAAGGCCGGCGACGGCATCCCGATCGACGCCATGGCCAAGGAATGGGGCGACGCGCAAGCCGCGTTCGCTGCCGCCCCGGTGCGCGTCTGCGTGGCCTACAACACGCCGCGCGAATTCCAGGCGGCGATGGAGCCGCACGGGTTGATCGCGCGCTGGCAAGGCGACGAGCTCACCATCTGGGAGCCGAGCCAGTGGCTGGACGGCATGGCGCGCACCTATGCCGAGTGGTTTTCCGTGCCGTTCGAGAATGTGCGGCTGGTCTCGCCCTATATCGGCGGCGGCTTCGGCTCGAAGGCGCTGGCGCTGGCGCACAGCGCGGTGGCGGCCGCGGCGGCCAAGATGCTGGGACGTCCAGTGAAGCTGGTGCTCAACCGGCCGCAGAATTTCACCTCCTATGGCGGCCGCGCCGCGACCCGCCAGACGGTGGCAATCGGCGCCGACAAGCAAGGCCGCATCCAATCGATCGTGCATCGCGGCGTCAACGAGACGGCGGTCGACGGCATGTGGGTCGAGCCGCTCGGCTCAGTCACCTCGATCATGTACGCCACGCCGAATTTCTCCTCGAAGCAGAATGTCGTGCGGGTGAATACGGTGGTGCCGGGAGCAAAGCGTGCGCCGGGCGAGAACCCCAGCGCCTTCGGCATCGAATGCGCCATAGACGAGCTCGCCTATGAACTCGGGATCGATCCGCTGGAGATGCGGCTGATCAACTATGCCGAACAGGATCCGCACGCGAAGAAGGCGTGGTCGACACGCCAGTTGCGCGAGGCTTTCGCGGTGGGCGCCGAAGCCTTCGGCTGGGCCAAGCGTTCGCCCCAGCCGCGCTCGATGCGCGACGGCCACCAGCTCATCGGCTGGGGCGTGGCGGCCGGCACCTATCCGGTGCGGCGCGCCCATGGCGAGGCGGTGGTGAAGATCCTGGCCGACGGTTCGGTCGAGGTCGAAAGCTCCTCCATCGACATGGGCCAGGGCACCTATACGATCCTGGCGCAGACCGCCGCCGAAACGCTCGGCGTGCCGGTGGAGCATGTCTCGGTGAAGCTGGGGGATTCCCACTTCGCCCGCGCGGGCGTCACCGGCGGCTCGCGGCTGGCCGGCGTCATGACCGGCGCCGTCTACAAGGCGGCCAGCCTGGCGCTGGACGAGTTGATCGGGCTGGCGCTCTCCGACCCACGCTCGCCTTTCCAGAAGCTGCAGGCGAACACGCTGCAAGTGCGAGACGGCCGCATCGCCTCGCCGCGCGGCGAAGGGCCGGAGCTGTCGATCGCCGAGCTGATGAGCGCGCTCGGCCGCGATAGCGTCGAAGCCAAGGGCGATACGCTGCCGGCAAATACGACGCCGGAGGAGCGCTACAAGAACTACACCACCATCGCCATGTCGATCCCGCACACCGAGGGCGACTATTCGCGCTATTCCTGGTGCGCGCATTTCGTCGAAGTCAGGGTCGACGAGGATTTCGGCACGGTGCGCGTGTCGCGCGTGGTGTCGGCAATGGATTGCGGCCGGCTCTACAATCCGAAGCTGGCGGAGAGCCAGTGGAAGGGCGGCATCATCATGGGCATCGGTCAGGCGCTGCTCGAAGAAGGCATCGTCGACCGCCGCCACGGCCGCATCGTCAACGGCAATTTCGCCGACTACATGCTGCCGACCAATGCCGACATTCCCGACATCCAGACGATCTCGGTCGGCATCCCCGACCCGCACTCCTCCGCGCTCGGCGGCAAGGGCGTGGGCGAAGTCGGCATCGTCGGCGTGGCGCCGGCGATCGCCAACGCAGTGTTCCACGCGACGGGGAAGCGCGTGCGGGATCTGCCGATCACGCTCGAGAAGCTGATTTAGTGCCGCTCTATCTCCCCCTTTGCGGGGGAGAAAGCATTTTCCTGCATTTGCGAGCGGGCTTGTCCCCGAGCAAGTGTTTGGAAAATGCCAGAGAGGGGATTTCGTAGGACGCGGACACTGCTCTCTCGCAGAGCGCCAACTTTCTTCGTCGGTGCTTTTCCCCTCTCTTGCGATTTCTAACACTTAGCCTTCGGCTAAGATGTTGAAATCGCTTTCTCCCCCACAAGGGGGGAGATCAGCGCTCGCCGGCTTTCGCCAATCTCCGACGGTGCTCTTGTTACCACTCCAACCCGAACACCAGCTTGCCGAAATGCAGGCCGCCGGCGGCCATGTGGGTATAGGCTTCGGTTGCTTCATCGGGTGAAAACACCTTGTCGACAACCGGCTCGATCCTGGCTGCGCCGATGGCGCGGGCGGCGTCGCGAAGGTCGGATACCGATCCGGTGTTGTTGCCGACCACCTTCAGCGCCTTGATGATGATCGGCAGCAGATTGACCGTGGCCTCGGCGCCGGTGACGAAGCCGATGGTGAACAGCGTGCCACCGGGCGCGGTGGCGTTGACGGCGCGGGCGAAGGTGGCGGTGCCGCCGGTCTCGACGACGAGGTCGGCGCCGAGGCCGTTGGTCAGGTCCAGCACCTTGCCGTCCCAGTCCGGCGTCGCGCGGTAGTTGATGAGATGATCGGCACCGAGCGCCTTGGCCCGCTCCAGCTTCTCGTCCGACGACGAGGTGATGATGACGGTGGCGCCGGCCGCCTTGGCGAGTTGCAGCGTGAAGATCGAGACGCCGCCGGTGCCGAGCAGCACGACCACCGAGCCCGGCCCGACACCGGCGGCGCGGATGGCGTTCCAGGCGGTGGTGCCGGCGATCGGCAGCGTCGACGCCGCTTCGAAGGAGAGATGCGCCGGGACCGGCACGACGGAATTCGCCGGCAACGCCACATATTCCGCCAGCGACCCCGGAAGCGAGATGCCGCGCATCTGGGTCATCTCGTAAGGCCGCGGCCGACCGCCGATCCAGCGCGGCTTGGCATGCGCGACGACACGATCGCCCGTGCTGAACCTCGTAACGCCCTCGCCCAGCGCAACGATCTCGCCGGCGCCGTCGGCGACCGGAATGAGCGGAAAGCTCGGCCCGGGATAACTGCCGCTCGCCACCGCGACATCGACGAAATTGAGGCTCGCCGCACGCTGGCGGATCAGCACCTCGCCGCGCTGCGGTTCAGGTATGGCGACACTGGCTGCGCGGAAGGCGTCCAGCCTGGGTTGGCTCAGTTCGATGGCTTTCATGGTTCACTCCTGGGTTGCCGTTTGGCGGGTTGAGTAAACCTATCTGCTGCGCTATTCCTCGATAATCCTCGGTCTTTGCATTTGAGTATTGCGTAGCATGCAGCAATCCCATGAACCGGCGGCGCTCGCCGAAATGGCGGCCTTCGCGGCCGTCGCCGAGGCGCGCTCCTTCACCAGGGCGGCAGCGCGCGTCGGACGCGATGCCACCGTCCTGTCGCGCCGCCTGCAGTCGCTGGAGGCGCGGCTGGGCGTCAGGCTGCTCCATCGCACGACGCGCAGCGTCTCGCTGACCGAGGCCGGAGCCGAATTCCTGCCGCGCGTGCGCGCCATCCTCGCCTCCGTTGACGAAGCCGAGGCCGCCGCCTCCGCGCATGCAGCCGGGGGCCCGCGCGGCCTGCTCAGGCTGGCGCTGCCCGGCACATTCGGGCGCATGTGGGTCGGGCCCCTCTTGCCGCAGTTCCTGGCAGAATTCCCCGATGTCCGCATCGAGGCCGAGTTCTCCAACCGCTTCGCCGATCTGGTCGCCGAGAATTTGGATGTCGCGGTGCGGCTGGGTAGCTTGGAGGATTCGCGGCTGGTGGCGCGCAAGGTGGCCACGCGGCGCCGGCTGCTCTGCGCCGCGCCCTCCTACCTTGCCCGGAGGGGCAGGCCGGAAACGCCGGAGGAACTGCTTCAGCATTCCTGCCTCGGCTTCACCGGCTTCCAGACCTTTCCGGCCTGGGAGATGACCGACCGCGAGGGCCGGCGCGCGCGCGTCGAGGTTTCGGGGCCGCTGGTCAGCGACGATGCCGAGGTGCTGGTCGAGGCAGCGGTGCAGGGCGTCGGCCTGATGATGAGCACAGACTGGCTGGTCGGACGCGAGCTCGCCGACCGGCGGCTGGTGCCGATCCTGGAGGACTGGACGCTGGCCGACGAAGGCGCGGTCTATGTCGTCATGCCATCGGCCAAGGGCCAGGCCGCCAAGACCCGCGCCTTCGCCGACTGGATCGGCAAGCGCTTCGCGCCGGAGCCGCCGTGGCGGCGGTAAGGACGAAGACGGATGGTCTCCTCCCTCCAACGGGAGGTCACCTCGCCGCGCAAGCAAACCCCGGCGCGAGCGCCGGGGTTTGCTCGGTCCGCCGCATCAGAACTTGTAGCTGAGGCCGACCCGTAGATCGTGCGTCTTGAGATCGACGTCCGCGATCGTGTTAAGACCATCTGCTGCGGAGAGATCCTTGCTGCCGAAGTCGGAGTAGCGATATTCGACCCGAGCGATCCACTTGTCGGTGAAGGCGTGCTCAACGCCGGCCCCAACCGTCCAGCCAACATGGGTTTCGTCGTGGAGCAATATGTCACCGCTGGGGGTGCCGGAGATCCCAGTCACTTCGTACTTGGCCGCGGCCACGCCTGCAGTGATGTAAGGCAAAGTCCGATCGAGAGCATAGCCAGCCCGCAACCGCGCCGAACCCGACCACTTGATTTCGCTCTTGAGCAACGTGCCGCCGCCGGGGAAGGTCGTCAGTCCATCCACATCATTGTACGCAATGTCAGCCTCGGCACCGAGCACGAAGCGGTTCGCCATTTCTTGATTGAAGCCGATATGGACGCCGCCAATAAAACCGCTCGGATCGAGGGGAACGCCGACATCGGTGCCCCCGCCGCCGGCGCCAGCGATGAAGAAATTGGATTTTCCGGCTGCGTAACCGAAATGAGCGCCGGCATAGAGGCCGGACCAGTCGTAAGCGGTGGCACCGGGCGAGGTTTCATTGATGTCCGCCGCGGACGCCATGCCGACAGGCGCGAGAATGAAGGCTGTGGCGAGAAGAACCGTTTTCATTGCTTGTTTGCTGCCCCAAGGATGTTGCGTTTCCCGCAGCGGAAATGCTCCGCGCGGTCCAGGTGTCGTCGAGGCTTCCGGTGTTGCATTGTCGGCCATCCGCGTCTTGGGCAGGACCGCATCCGAATTGTCCTGGAACGCATCGCGGCGCTTTCTCGATCGGTGTGGCCATTCAGCCTCAGTCGATCGGCGCGCGCCATGCCGTCAGGTGGCATGCGATCGGCTCTCCGCATGCGCATTTCGATGAGGAGCCAGTCCGAACAGAGGGGAAGGATTCGCTCCTTCAGCGCCGATGAGTTGCATGAGTTGCGAAAGGCATGCCTATGTCCGCACTCAGCTTGACGAGATCGGCCTGGCGCCTCGTGCCGGTCTTGGCGAAGATCCGGTTGAGATGGGTCTTCAGGGTGTTTTCGCTGATGCCGAGCGACAAGGCGCACTTGGACGCGGGCAATCCGCCGCCGATCCGCAGGAGGACCCGGGCCTCCGCGGGAGTAAGGTCGAACAGCGTCGTGAGAACGGCCTCCGGGAGCGGGGAAGAGGACGTTGTGGTGGATACGAAGACGGCGGCACAGGCGGGCCGGAAGGCCGCGCGCGCGGTTCCTTCGGTCAGCGGCAATACATAAGCCACGGCGGGCGGCTGACCCGGCGCTGAAACGGGCAGCCCTATGCCGCGAGAGCCAAGCGAAGCATCCGCGCTCGCGGCGCCGGCTATTGCGTCCGCCAAAGCGCGGGCGACCGCCGGATTCTGCGGCTGGAGCAGGCCGTTCCTGGAAAGAATGGGACCTTGCCCGGAAAACATCCGGTCGGCAGCTCCATTGGCATGGAGGATCGCTGCGTCGGCGCTGGCAAGAACGACAGGCACGGCGAGATGATCGAGCGTCTCGCGATAGAGATTGGCGGTGATGCGGGTCTGGTCGAGCAGATCTCCAATCAGGGAAGCGCGACGCAGATGCGGCGAGAGCGAGGCCAGGAAACGCTGTTCCTCAATGGTTATGATTCCCCTGTTGGCACGCGTGGTGCAGCCCATGAGCCCAATCCGGTCCGGCGTGTGAACGAATTTCGTGATGCAGGCCTCGCGCAATCCCTGCGGCTTGGCCCAATCCTGAAAAAACGGCGTCTGCTGGAGTTCGGCCTCGCTCATATGCGACAGCGTCGCAACAGGCGTGTCGATGTCGCCGGCGACCGCGGCCTTCAGTCCGGGAATCCCATCAAAGTCATAGTCCTCCTGGAGCACCCGCATCTGCACGGGGTCCCAGGGCGATTGAGCCGTGAACCGGCCGTGGTTGTCAGCGGTGCCGGCTAGCGCGACAGTGGTATAGGCAGCGTCGACAGCTTCCGTGATCCGGGTCATGACCCCGGTCCAGCCTTCCGGATTCAAAACGCAATCATAAATTTCACCGATAATCGAACAAAGTACTTCGCTGCCCAGCCTCTCCACCACACCCCCTGACATGCCCTGCCCACTCATGGGGAATGAGCAAAAAAATGACCAGCAACAAGTTGACCGGCGGCTCGGCACAAGAGACGCCGATCTCGCCTCGAAGGATTTTGCGACGTCATACTTTCGGGTGACGCCGCGCGTGGTTGAACTCGACTAAGCGTTTAATGCGATCGGTCGAACGCCAGGCGATCAATGTTGCCGGTTATTTCCGGATTGAAAAGTGTCGCGTTCGATTTTTTTGAAGCGTAGATTTTTCGGGGTGTTCGATTGTCGCGAAAGACGGTGTTTTCATCGGCTCAGTTGCCCTCGCATCTTAGCGAACGCGATCGATTTTCCCTCTGGCAAGACATCCATGTCGCGGAGATCTGGTCGGTTGAGTACGGCATATCCTCGACCCTGCCTTTCGAGGCGGCAATCGAAGCCACGGCTGTCGGATCGCTGGTTCTTGGCCGGATGGCCGGAACGATCAGGCATGCGACGAGGAAGGCGAGCAACATCGCCGATGACGACAACGACGGATATCTCCTGCTGATCAACGGAGCCGACACCGTCCTGACCGGGGCACAGGTCGGCCGCGAGTACGGTGTCGGTAGGGGAGAAGCGGTTCTGGTCACGGCATCGGAATCACTGAAAATGGTCGGCGCCGACAGGAATGTGTGGGCGAACGTGGTGGTCCCGCGCGCCGTCCTCACACAGGCCTTCCCGCAGATCGATGACAGGCTGGCATTGAAGATCGGCGCCGAAAACGAGGCTCTCGATCTTCTCAAACGTTATTGCCAACTTCTTGAGACCGGCCGCCCCCTCGTCTCGGCCGATCTCACCACGCACGCAACGGACACGATCGTCGATCTGATCGGTCTGGTGACGGGCGCGAAAGGCGAGGCTGCCGAATTGGCCGGCCTGCGCGGCCTGCGAGCGGCCAGGCTGCAGGCAGTCCTGGCCAAGATAGCAGGCAATTTCGCCGACCCCGGCATCTCCGCGCAGGGCGTCGCAAAACAACTCCGCCTGTCGGCGCGCTATGTTCACGACATCCTTCAGGAGACGGGTATCAGCTTCTCCGAGCGTGTGCTCGAGCTGCGTTTGCAAAGAGCTCACAAGATGCTCTCGCAAAGACACTTTGACGACATGAGGGTCAGCGAAATCGCGATGATGAGCGGATTCAGCGACGTGTCCTATTTCAATCGCTGCTTCCGCCGTCGCTTCGGCTACACCCCGACGAGCGCCAGATAAGCCCGAGCGGCCTCCGGCAACCAGCGAATCGCCGCCATGCCCGATTCCCTCGCCATGAGAAGCCACGGCGCCGTCGGTGATCGATGGGGCCAAACCGCCACAGTGCGCGAGCAAGATATCGCACCTCTCTCCAGTCCAATTCCGGTGCGGCCCTGCCCAAGACAACAGCCGGGCGCCGATGACATGTCAGCCCCAGGGTGAAACGACTGTCATGTCAGGGAATTGAATGCCGCAGAATGGATTTGAAGGCCGCAAGAAGGCGTTGAAATATCTGGCGTTGACGTCGACGGCGCTGATCGGCCTTGGTCAGCCAAGCGCCACGGCAGCCGAGATCTGGACCGGCGCTGCCTCCACGAACTGGTTTACCGCCGGAAACTGGAACCCCGCCGCTGTTCCGACATCGAGCGACGACGTTACTCTCGATGCGACGTTCCCGAATCCGACCGTGATCAATGCACCGAATGCGGCCGCCCACTATCTGTATGTCGGCACCATTGCGAGCTACGCAGGCTCGCTGACGATCACGAACGGCGGCACCCTCTCCGATACTACCGGCTATCTCGGCTATGCTTCGAACGCGAGCGGCACGGTGAGCGTCGTTGGAGCAGGCTCGGTGTGGAGCAACAGTTCCGACCTTTTCCTTGCCTTGGGTACGAACAGCACCGGCACCTTGACGATCTCAAACGGCGGCGCCGTGAGCGACACCGTGGGTCATGTCGGCTACGGCCAGGGCACAGGCACAGTGACCGTCGACGGGCTCGGCTCGACCTGGACCAACAGCGGGGATCTGTATATCGCCGAACTTGGCGCCGGCACGCTGAGCATCGCCAATGGCGGCGCGGTCAGCAATGCCACGGGCACCATCGGTTGGCACGCGGGCTCCAACGGCATCGTGATGGTCAACGGTTCGGGCTCGACCTGGACAAACAGTTCCAATCTGGTCGTCGGCGATCAGGGAACGGGAACGTTGACGGTCTCGAAAGGCGGCGCCGTCAGCAATGACGTGGGGGTTATCGGCGCCCTCGCGGGCTCGACCGGCTTGGTATTCGTCGACGGTGCCGGCTCGACCTGGACCAACAATTTGGGCCTCGTCATTGGCCAAAATGGTGATGCCACGCTAGCAATCACGAACGGCGGTGTCGTGAGCAACGGCATTGGCTTTGTGGGATACGCTGCCGGTTCCACCGGATCGATCGCAGTCGATGGCGCGGGGTCGGCCTTGACCGACAGTTGGTCCCTCTCCGTCGGCGGCTCCGGCACCGGCACGCTGACAATCTCGAACGGCGGTGCGGTCAGCGATGTCAAGGGTGTTGTCGGTGAGGCAGCGGGCGGTACGGGCACAGCAACGGTCACCGGCGCGGGCTCGACCTGGACAAACAGTTCGGACCTCTACGTCGGCGACCAGGGCACCGGCACGCTGAACATCCTGAACGGCGGCGCGGTGAAAAATGCCCTGGGCTACGTTGGCCACCAGGCAGGCTCGACCGGCATTGCGACGGTCGACGGCGTAGGCTCGATCTGGGCCAGCAGCTTCGCCTTGGTCGTCGGCAGCGGTGGCACTGGCACGCTGACCATTTCAAACGGCGGAACCGTCACCAGCGCGACCGGCATTGTGGGCGACCTGGCCGCTTCCAATGGCACAGTGACGGTCGCCGGCGTGGGCTCGACCTGGACCAGCGGCTTCGACCTCTATGTCGGTCGCGCTGGTGGCGGCACGCTGAACATCTCGAGTGGCGGCAATGTCAGCTTCGTGAACGGCGCTATCAGCAGTGTTGCCGGCTCTATCGGCGCAGTGTCTGTCGATGGCGCCGGCTCGATCTGGGCCAGCAGTGGCAACCTAACTGTCGGCACCGCCGGCACAGGCACACTGACGATCGCGAATGGCGGCGCGGTGTCGGCTGGCGGCGCGGTCGACATCGCCGTCCTGGCGGGCTCCGTCGGCACGCTGAACATCGGTGCGGCGAGCGGATCGCCAGCGGCGGCCGCCGGCTCGCTCAATGCGGCGAGCGTTCAGTTCGGCGCCGGCGCAGGCGCGATCAACTTCAACCACACCGACACGAACTACACGTTCGCCTCTGCGATCGGCGGCATCGGCACGATCAACCAGATCGCCGGCACGACGAACCTGACCGCCAATTCGAGCGGCTTCACCGGTGCAACCAATGTAAGCGGCGGACTGCTGGCCGTGAACGGTTCGCTGGCCAACTCGCTGGTGACGATCTCGGGCGGTACGCTGGGCGGCAACGGCACGGTCGGCGGCATCGTCGCACAGTCGGGCGGCATCATCGCACCGGGCAATTCGATCGGCACGCTCAATGTCGCGGGCGATATCGACCAGGCAGCGGGCTCGATCTACCGGGTCGAACTCACCTCGACCGGCCAGTCCGATCTCATTCACGCGACCGGGACGACGACGATCGCCGCCGGAGCGGTCCTCGACGTGGTCAAGACGGATGCCGCGCCTTACGTGCTGGGCACGCACTACACCGTGCTGCAGGCCGATGCCGGCGTCACCGGCACCTACACGCTCAGCGGGGCCGGCCCCTTCATCGGCCTTGTCGCCAATTACGACCCGACGCATGTCTATCTCGACGTGGTGCAGGCAAAGTCCTTCGCCTCGGTCGGCCTGACGCCGAACCAGATCGCCACGGGCGGCGGCGCGGAAAGCCTGGGGGCTGGCAATCCGCTCTACGACGCGACCGTGGTGCTGCCGACGGCGGCAGCCGCCCAGGACGCCTTCGACCAGCTCTCGGGCGAGATCCATGCCTCGGCCAAGGGGATGCTGCTGGAAGACAGCCGCTTCATCCGCGACGCCACCACGAACCGCATCGCCGCCGCGTTCGGCGACGCAGGCGCTGCGCCGCTGCCGGTCATGGCGTATGGCGAAGGCGGACCGGAAATGGCGGCCGCCGACACCGACCGCTTCGCCGTCTGGGGTCAGGCCTTCGGCGCTTGGGGCAACACCGACAGCGACGGCAATGCCGCCGCCTTCGATCGCTCGACCGGCGGCCTGCTGGTCGGCGCCGACAGGCTGGTCGGCGACTGGCGCGTCGGCCTGATCGGCGGCTACAGCCATTCGTCCTTCCACGCCGATGCCCGCTATTCGAGCGGGAGCAGCGACAACTACCATCTCGGCCTCTATGGCGGCACCAACTGGGGGGCCATAGCCTTCCGCACCGGCGCCGCCTACAGCTGGAACGGCATCTCGACAAAACGCTCGGTCGCCTTCAACGGCTTCGCCGACCAACTATCGGCCGACCGTGACGCCGGCACGGCGCAGGTGTTCGGCGAACTCGCTTACAAGATGGATGCCAATCGGTTCCATTTCGAGCCCTTCGCCGACCTCGCCTATGTCAGCGTGCACACTGACGGCTTCACCGAGCAAGGTGGCGCCGCGGCGCTGGCCAGCGCCGGCTCAACAACCAATGCCACCTTCACCACGCTCGGGCTGCGCGCCTCGACCGAAGTCGCGCTCGGCGGCATGAGCGCGACCGCGCGCGGCATGCTGGGCTGGCGCCACGCCTTCGGCGATGTCACGCCGACCTCGACCTTCGCCCTCGCCGGCGGCGATGCCTTCACCATCGCCGGCGTGCCTGTCGCCAGGGACAGCGCGGTGATCGAGGCCGGCTTCGACCTACAAATGTCGGCCAATGCCACGCTCGGCCTATCCTATGTCGGCCAGTTCGGCGGCCACAGCACCGACAACGGCGCCAAGGCAAACCTCAACGTCAGGTTCTGACAGGATGGTTTGGCAACCCCGATAGCAAGCATTGCAAATGTGGTGGTTGCGGGGACCCGCAACCCCTTTTGTCATAATACGGTCAATCCTTTGATTTTGTTCAGGATTGGCGAATTCGAGGATGCCGAACAACTCGCCGCGCAGCTCGGCATGGACCGCGCCCCGCCTGTCGCTGGGCGTGAGGACGATCTCGCCGATCAGCGAGCGCAATGCTTCGGCGGCCCGACGTCCGTCCTCGTGGTCGGCGAGCGCTTGCGTGAACTGCTCCACCCGCTTCAGCCGTATCCACCGTCGAGCAGGAATGAGTTCTTCATACGTTCTCAAACGTCGGACAGATTCACCACTTTCGTGTATTGTAGGAGATGAAGGGCGGTCGGAAGTCCGCCTCGGAGAGCTACAATGCGATTCGGGGATTTCGCGGTCACCCGAGAGGGAGGAGGAGATTATGAAATACCTCGTAAATTGGAACGAGCGGCCACAGGGATCGGCGATTGAATACGAGAACGT
>NZ_JBSKBP010000024.1:0-55179 GCF_053714275.1 Mesorhizobium sp. Arg314
AGTGAGGCGTTGGTGTTCCCTGGAACACCCCTCATCCGGCCGCTTCGCGGCCACCTTCTCCCACAAGGGGAGAAGGGGAAGTAGGCGCTAGCTAACCTCCGAAGTCCTCCGCCGCACGATCACCCCCAGTTCATCGCTCTCACGTGCGATGCGCAGGCGCTCCTCGGCTTCGGTCGCCTCGCGCTGGCGGTCCCACATCGAGGCGTAGAGGCCGTGTTTGGCAAGCAGCGCCGCATGGGTGCCGCGCTCGGCGATCTGGCCGTCCTTCAGCACGATGATCTCATCGGCCGAGATCACCGTCGACAACCGGTGGGCAATGACGATGGTGGTGCGGCCTTTGCTGACGAGGTCGAGCGCTGCCTGGATCTCCTGCTCGGTCTGAGTGTCGAGCGCCGAGGTCGCTTCGTCGAGCATCAGGATCGGCGGCGCCTTGAGGATGGTGCGGGCGATCGCGACGCGCTGCTTCTCACCGCCCGACAGTTTCAGGCCGCGCTCGCCGACCATCGAGCGGTAGCCGTCGGGCAGCTTGGCGATAAACGGCCCGATCTGGGCGAGCTCGGCCGCCTTGCGCACCTCCTCCTCGCTGGCGCCGACGCGGCCGTAGCGGATATTGTAGGCGATGGTATCGTTGAAGAGCACAGTGTCCTGCGGCACCATGCCGAGCATGGCGCGCAGGCTCGCCTGTGTCACATCGCGGATGTCCTGGCCGTCGATCAGCACCTTTCCGCCCTGCACGTCGTAGAAACGGAACAAGAGCCGCGAAATGGTCGACTTGCCGGCACCGGAGGGGCCGACGATTGCCACCGTCTTGCCGGCCGGCACCTCGAAGGAGACGCCCTTCAGGATCTTGCGGTTCGGGTCATAGGAGAAATGGACGTCGCGGAACTCGACCTTGCCGGGGCCGACCTTGAGCGGCTTCGCGTCTGGCTTGTCGACGATCTCCTGGGGCACGTCGAGCAGGTCGAACATGTGCTCGATGTCGGTCAACCCTTGCCGGATTTCACGGTAGATGAAGCCGATGAAGTTGAGCGGCACCGAGAGCTGGATCAGCATGGCGTTGATGAAGACGAAGTCGCCGACCGTCTGGGTGCCTGCCTGCACCTCCAGCGCCGACATGCACATGACGATGACGGTGCCCAGGCCGAAGATGGCGCCCTGGCCGAAGTTCAGCCAGCCGAGCGAGGTCCAGGTTTTCGTCGCGGCGATCTCATAGCGCGCCATCGAGCGGTCGAAGCGCTCGGCCTCCATGCGTTCATTGGTGAAATATTTGACCGTCTCGAAGTTGAGCAGCGAGTCGATCGCCTTGGTGTTGGCGTCGGTGTCGCTGTCGTTCATGTCGCGGCGGATCGAAATGCGCCAGTCACTCGCCTTGACCGTGAACCAGACATAGAGCCAGACGGTGACGGCGACCACGGCGACGTATTTCCAGCCATAGGTGAAGGCGAAGATGCCGGCCGTCAGCGCGAATTCGAGAATCGTCGGCGCCGTGTTCAGCATGATGAAGCGTACGATCGTCTCGATGCCCTTGGTGCCGCGCTCGATGATGCGCGACAGGCCGCCGGTGCGGCGCTCGAGGTGGAAGCGCAGCGACAGCTCATGCATGTGGACGAAGGTGCGGAAGGCGAGCTGGCGCACCGCATACTGGCCGACACGGGCGAACAGCGCGTCGCGCAGCTGGTTGAAGCCAAGCTGGATCAGGCGCAGCACGTTGTAAGCAATGACCAGCGCCACCGGCGCCAGCAGGAAGGACGGCAGCGGCGGCGGCGTCTTCGCGGCGTGGGCCAGCGCATCGGTCGCCCATTTGAAGAAATAGGGACCTGCGACCAGCGTCAGCTTGGCGACGACCAGGAGCAGCGTCGCCCAGGTGACGCGGGCTCTCAAGTCGGCGCGTTCGGCCGGCCACATATAGGGCCATAGATTGCGCAATGTGGTGAGGGTGTCGGCTTCGGCGGATACGGTCTTTTCGGCCACTAGTCTTGCCTTTTGAAGTGAGAGGGTCAGCGGCTGGGGCAGCAGGAGTTGACGAGGTCGGTAAGCGAGGCAGAAACGCTCGCAAGCGCTGAATGGTCGACCGCGTAGCGCGAGCGCTGGTGATCGGCCTCGAAGCGGACCAGCCCCGCCTCGACCAGGATCTTCAGATGTTGCGAAACGGTCGACTGGGCGAGGTCGAGATGATCGACCACTTCACGGCACGAGCAGCAGCGGCTGGCCGAGAGGCGCTTCAGGATCTCGATGCGCGCCGGATGCGAGAGCGCCGCCAGGCGCAGCGCCATGGCGCGGCTGTCGGCGCAGCGGGCTTCAGGGAGGGATTCGATCATCGTCCATCGGCGATAGACGATGGGGGATGACAGGGCAAGCTAGGCGAATGGGTAGATTGAGGTCGTTGAAAATGTGAGGGGTGCAACCATTCGCGATCGTCATCCTGGGGCGGAGCGACGCGGAGCGGCGCGCAGACCCCAGGATCCATGCCGTTACATCGATACATCCCGGGCGATGGAGAATTCAGACCTGTCCGCGCCGACGGATTCCGAACGGCGGCCATTTCTGCACCGCTGCATCCTTCGGCAGCCATCACGGCATGGATCCTAGGGTCTGCGCGCGTGGCTACGCTCCTTGCTTCGCGCTAGGATGACGAGGGCATCCCTACTCCGTCTTCGCCGGCGCCGTCGTCGACTGCTCGCCCATGGCCTTCATGTCGGCGGCCTCGCCTTCCTTCGAAGTCGAGGGCACCTTGAAAACCTGGCCCGGCCAGATGCGGTCGGGATCGCGGATCTGGTCCTTGTTGGCGAGATAGATGGTCGAGAAGCGAGTGCCGTGGCCGTAGACGCGGCGCGAGATGCGCCAGAGCGTGTCGTTGCGGCGGATGATGACGGCGCTATCGACATGTTCGAGCTTCGGTGCAACCGTCTCGGGCACGCCCGTCGAGGGCGTCGCTTCCGCGACCTTGGCCGGAGCTTCGGCGGCCGTTGCCGCTGCCGATTTCCCGGCTGGCTTGGTTCCAGCGGTTGCGGGAGCTGCGGGCGCTTCTGCGGCCTGGGACCCGGCGCCCTGGACCTGCGTGAGCTTGGGCTCGGCCGGCTTCGTCTCGCCGGTCTTTGTTTCACCTGGCGCGACGGCGGCGATCGACTCGCCGGGCTCACGCTCGAACGGTACGGCGGCGCGGGCGACGACCTTGACGCCATCGCTGTCCAGGCCATCGACATGGATGGTGTAGCTGCCCACCGGAATGTCGCGCGTCGCCTCGATCAGGAAATGGCCGTCAGGCGAGGTCTTGGCATCGCCGAGCAGGATGGCGTCGGCGTAGGCGCGCACCTTGCGGCCTGGGTCGGCGGTGCCGGCGACGAAGATCTTGCTGCCGTCGATCTCGACCGCTTCGACGGCGATCTTGGGCTCTGCCGCAGCCGTCGCGGCCGCCGGAGCGGAGGCCTGGCCGCCGGCGGCCGGAGCGGTCGCGGCCGGTGCCGAGGCCTCGCTGGACGCGGCCGGTGCCGGAGCTGTCGTTGCCGGAGCCTGGGCTGCCGGTGCCGCCGGCTTGGTCTCGGCCTCGGGAACGGTGATCAGTTGCGACGGCTTGCCCGGTTCCTCGACCATCGCCAGCACCTGGCCGGTCGGGCTCTGCGGCACCGAGACGACGGCGGTCTGGGCCGAGGCGACGGCAGTGCCGCCAACCGTCTGCCGCAGCGTGATCGTATAGTCGCCTGGCTTCAGCGGATCGTCGAGCACGATGGCGAAGGCGCCGTCGGGTCCGGAATCGGTCGAGCCGAGCACCGTCCCGCCATTCAGGATCTCCACCTTGGCGTTGGGCGCAGCGCTGCCGGCGACGACGATCGAGCCATTGCTTTCGACACGCACGACATCGAAGGTCGGCAGTGTCGGGCCGGCTGCGGCGGCGGGCGCCTGAGCGGGCGTTGTGGTGGCCGGGGCCGTCGCGTTGTTGGCCGATGCCATTGTGTTGGCCGGCGCCATTGTGTTTGCCGGAGCTTGCGGCACGCGCCCCTCGGTGCTCGTGCTCGAGGATTCAGCTGGCTTGGCATCTCCCTGCGGAAGCGTCGCGACCTGCGCCGGTCTCTGGTTGTTGATGTAAGGGTCGAGCGCACCCGACCCGTAGGCGACCGCCGCGACGACGACAACGCCGCCCGCCGCGAACAAAAACGCCTTAGAAGGATTGATAGCCATAATCTTATATTGCCCCCTTAGCCACCTAACGCCGGTCTAGCGTGTTTTGGCGAGTCCGACAAGAAAAAGCCCGCCCCTGGGCTTGACCCCGCCGACCGTCCCTATCACCAATCATCGACATGAACACGATTCGATCCGTCTGCGTCTATTGCGGCTCGTCTCCGGGCCGCGACGAGGCCTATATCAAGGCCGGCCACACACTTGGCCGTTCGCTTGCCAAATCCGGTTTGCGCCTGATCTATGGCGGCGGCACCAAGGGCATCATGGGCGCCGTCGCCGATGGCGCGCTCAAGGCCGGCGGCAAGGTCACCGGCATCATCCCGCGCTTCCTGATCAACAAGGAGGCGACCGAAACCGCGCTCGACAAGCTCGACGAATTGCTGATCACCGACAACATGCACGAGCGCAAGCACAGCATGTTCGAGAAATCCGACGCCTTTGTGGCGCTGCCCGGCGGCATCGGCACGGTGGAGGAGATCGTCGAGATCATGACCTGGGCACAGCTCGGCCATCACCGCAAGCCAATCGTCTTCGCCAACGTCAAGGGTTTCTGGGACCCGATGCTGGCGCTGCTCGAGCATATGTCGGCCGAAGGCTTCATCCACAGCGCGCAGCGCGTGAAACCGCTGGTGGTCAACGACCCGGAAGCGATCGTCGCCGCCATCATGGTGGCCGGATCGTCGGTCGACGCGCCGACGGAGGGTATGCGGGCGGTGATAGACAAAATGTAGGCAGCAGGGATTGGGCAGTAGGCAATAGGGAAGCTCCTCCTACTGCCTACTGCCTACTGCCTACTGCCTACTGCCTACTGCCTACTGCAATCCTCAAATCCCCAATCACCGCCCGCCGGTCCTTGCCGGCAACGGAACCGCCGCTATTGTCGGCGGCGATCCGAAACTACGGGAACCAAACATTCATGAAACTTGGTTTTGTCGGCACGGGCGCGTTGAGCTCGGCCATCGTCAGCGGGCTGAAGTCGCTGCCGGACGAGACGACGCCGGTGGTGGTCTCGCCGCGCAATGAGGAGATTGCCGCGGAGCTTGCCGCGCGCTACCCGGATGTGCGCATCGCCGCCGACAACCAGGCCGTGCTCGACCAGTGCGACACCGTCATGCTCGCGGTCCGGCCGCAGATCGCGCGCGACGTGCTGAAGGAACTGCGGTTTCGTCCGGACCATCACGTCGTCAGCCTGATCGCGACGGTATCGCGCGAGGAGATCGCCGGCCTCGTGGCGCCGGCGACGCATGTGAGCAAGGCCCTGCCGATGCCGATGATCGCCCGCCTGCAGGGCGCCACGATCATCTGCCCGCCGGACCCGATCGTGGCGGCGTTCTTCGGCAGGCTGGGCGGTGTGATCGAGGTCGAGGATCAGAGCGAGTTCGACGCGCTCACCGTCGTCACCGCCACCTATGCCAGCTATTTCAAATATCTCGACACGATCCATGCCTGGGTGCGAGGCCAGGGTGTTTCGGGCGACAAGGCCCGCGACTACATCACCAGCATCTACAAGGCGCTGGCCAATGCGCCGGATACGGCGCCGGACGAAGATTTCATGCATCTTGCGCAGGATTATGCGACGCGCGGCGGCATCAACGAGCAGGTGCTGCGCGAGCTGACCGAACGGGGAATGTTCGATGCCTTCGCGGAAAGCCTTGGCCGCGTGCACAAGCATATCGCAGGCAAATAGCCGGCGGAGGCAATGGAACTCATTCCGCGGCGCCAGCCGCGGCGGCGCGGCCGGCAGACCGCTATCCGTTTTTCTGCCGCCGGGTTGCCATCGCGCGAGTGCTTCTTCACGATTGCGGCGCGCGGTTCCAAGCATCGAAAGGATCATGAGATGAGCGACGACATCACCGGGGCCATCCCCGCCATCGACATCGCGCCGCTGTTCGGCCCGCCGTCGCTCGCCCGCGACGAGGCCGACCGCCAGATTTTTGCCGCCGCCTCCGGCATCGGCTTCATGACCGCGCGCGGCTTTCCAGGAGCGGAGCTTTTGACGCGCGAGCGGCGCG
The DNA here is from genome assembly GCF_053714275.1 of Mesorhizobium sp. Arg314. Taxonomy (NCBI): domain Bacteria; kingdom Pseudomonadati; phylum Pseudomonadota; class Alphaproteobacteria; order Hyphomicrobiales; family Phyllobacteriaceae; genus Mesorhizobium; species Mesorhizobium sp. Arg314. Next base: position 6,189 of record NZ_JBSKBP010000024.1, read on the forward strand.
GCGAGCTTCTGAAGATCTTCGAACTGCCGGATGCGGAAAAGCGGAAGCTGCTGCGCTGGAATTTCGATGCGTCGAAATCGAACTATTATCGCGGCTGGTTCCCGCTGCAGCCGACCGCGGTGTCCTACAAGGAGGGCATCGACATGGGGCCGGACATCGCCCATGCCGATGCCGGGTTCGCAGCCGACGATCCGCTGCTCGAACGCACGCCGCTTCCCGCCGAGAACGATGTTCCCGGATGGAAGGCGGCGGCCGCGCATTACTACCGCTCGATGGAAAAGATCGGCGCGGCGCTGATGGCCTCGATCGCGCGCAGCCTCGGGCTCGAGGAAGGCACTTTCGACGGCCATTTCCAGGGCGGCATCTCGACGCTCAGGCTGATCCGCTATCCGCTGCGCACCGAGGACGGCTCGGTCGACCTGTCGAAGCCGGAATATTCGGTCATGCACAAGGGCGAGCGGCGGCTGGTTATCGGCCGCGAGCATGCCGATTCCGGCTTCGTGACGCTGCTGGCGCAGGATGGCGTCGAAGGCCTGCAGGCCAGGAACCATGCCGGCGAATGGATCGACGTGCCGCCCGCCGACGGCACGCTGGCGGTGAATTTCGGACAGTTGCTCGAACGCTGGACGGGCGGTGTGGTGCAGGCGACGCGCCACCGGGTGATCGCGCCGAAGGCGGCCCGCTACTCCGTCCCCTTCTTCTACGAGCCGCGTGTCGACGCCGAGATCGCGCCGCTGCCGATCAAGGGCGCCAGTGACTTCGCGCCCTTCCTTTATGGCGACTATCTATGGGAGTCGGCGACGAATTTCATCGAGATGGCCGGCGTCAGGAACCTGCGAAAGCCAAGGCGGCCAGCGGCCGCCTATCGCAATCGATGAAGGTGCAAATTGCGTTCGACTGATTATCTCGGCCGTCTCTTCGGCCTCGAAGGCAGGCATGCCTTCGTCACCGGCGCCAGCCGCGGGCTGGGCCTCGCCTTCGCCACCGCACTTGCCGGCGCCGGCGCGCGCGTCACCATAGGCGGCCGCAAGGCCGACGAGCTCAAGGCTGCCGGCGACCGTTTGCGCGCCGAAGGGCACACGGTGGCGGAAGCGGTGATCGACGTCACCGACACGCAGTCGGTCGATGCGGCCATAGCGGCGACGGAAACCGGCACCGGGCCGATCGACATCCTGGTCAACAATGCCGGCATCCAGCGGCGCGCGCCGCTGGAGACATTCAGCGACGCCGACTGGGACGAAGTGATGGCGACCAATCTCGACGGCGTCTTCAAGGTGAGCCGCGCCGCGGTGAAGGGCATGATCGCACGCCGCAAGGGCGTCATCATCAACGTCTCGTCGGTGCAGAGCGCGCTCGCCCGCCCCTCGATCGCGCCTTACGCGGCGAGCAAGGGCGCCATCACCATGCTGACCAAGTCGATGGCCGGCGAATGGGGCCAGCACGGCGTGCGCGTCAACGCGATCGCGCCCGGCTATTTCAAGACCGAGCTCAACGCCGCTCTGGTCGCCGACGAGAAATTCTCGAGCTGGCTCACCGGCCGCACCCCGATGCGGCGCTGGGGCGATGTGGAGGAACTGGCGGGTGCTGCCGTGTTCCTGGCCTCGGACGCCGCGAGCTTCGTGACGGGACAGACGCTGCTGGTGGATGGTGGGATCACGAGCGTGTTGTAGCGGGGCTTCACGCCGGCAGGCTTGTCACACCTGTCGACAGATGCGGCTCGACCGGTGCGGCTGTGGTGTCGCTCTTGGCGCTTGCGCCGGCCCTGCCCTTCACCATCCTGATCAGCACGCGATCCACCGACAGCCTGCCCGAGCCGCTGAGCGCCAGAATGAACATGCCGCCGGCGATGGCGAGATCCTTCTCGAAATGCAGCAGCTCGTTCTGGCTGGCGAAATTGGTGTGGAAGAGGCTGGCCGTCATCAGGCAGAACAGGCCGAGCCCGATCGCGCCCAGTCGCGCCAGGATGCCGAGCGCCACCGACAGGCCGGCGCCGAGCTGCAGTGCGATGGTGGCGACAAGCAGCGGCGTGCCGACGCCAAGCGCGGCCATGGCCTTTTGAGCACCCTCGAAATGGGTCGCCAGTTCCAGTCCCTCATGCACGAAGATCAGGGATAGAAGCAGGCGGCCGGCAAGCAAACCCACATCCCTGGCGTGAAGCTTCTCGGCAAGTTCGGTCGGTGTCATCGTCGGCTCCAGTCTTTGGAAACGGAAGGGCGCCGTGTCCCGATGGACGCCCACGCTCGAAGTTGAAAAAGGTCGGAGCCGGCGCGAGGGAGAGGAACGCCGGCTCCGGTTTTCGGGCACCACCGCCGCGGCGCCCAAAAAGTCGGTACTGATGAGGGCGAGGTCAGCGCCTCTCCGGCCGCTTCGCGGCCACCTCGCCCACTTCGAGGGGGCGAGGAAACAAGCCGCGCTACTTCGTCACCTTGGTGTCGATCGCCTGCTTCAGGTCCGAAAGCTCCTCGCAGCCCGCCGGGCAGAGCTTTTGCAGCGAGGCGAGCTGCTCGCCGGCCTTGGCCATGTCGCCGGTCTCGACATAGAGCTCGCCCAGATATTCATGCGCCGCCTTGTGGTCGGGCTTAAGCTCCAGTGCCTTGGTGTAGTAGGTCAGCGAGGTCTGGTAGTCGCCGGTCTTGCGCAGCGTAAAGCCGAGCAGATTGTAGACATCGGCCTGCTGGGTGTCCTGCGCAAGGTCGCGCAGGTCGGCCAGCGCGCCCTTGTAGTCCTTGGCCTCGATCTTGGCCTTCACGGCCGTCAGGTCCGGCGCGTCGGCGCCTTCGATGTCGTCCACGGCGTAGGCCGGGACGGCGATGCCGATCGGGGCCGCGGTCAAGACCGCAATGGCGCCGAGCACCGCGAAAAGTGCGTGTTTCATGGGAGTTGGTTCTTTCTGTTCAGGATCCGATTCAGATCAGATCTGGGTTGGGGTGAAGGCGTAGGCGTTGCCGTCCTTGACGAAGCTGCCTGTGCCGGGGAACGGGAAGTGCGAACCGCAGATGCGGACATTGTCGGCGATCACCTGGTCGACGATCTTGTGGCGCGTGGTGATCGCCATCGGCCCGTCCTGGTCATAAGCGCCCTGCCATTCGGGATGCGGGGCGAGCAGCGCCGGCACATACATGGTGTCGGCCGAGACGAGGAACTGCTCGGAGCCGGCATCGACATGGTAGACGGAATGGCCGGGCGTGTGGCCGGGCGCCGCCATGAGGCGGATGCCGGGCACCACTTCCGTGCCGTCGTCGACAAGCTTCCAGTTCTTCCATTTCGGGAAGTTTTCGGCGATGCGCTTGCCCGCCGGCTTGCGGCCCTCGGGCAGCTTGGCGAGCCGGCTCGGATCGGTCCACCAATTGTACTCGGTGGCGTTGACGATGAGCTCGGCATTGGGGAACACCGGGTCGTTGGTGCCCTTCTCCATCAGGCCCCAGACATGGTCCGGGTGGAAATGCGAGATCAAGATAGTGTCGATCGCCTTGTAATCGATACCGGCGGCCTTCATGTTGGCCGGCAGATGCGTGGCGTTGGCCTGCCACTGGCCGACGCCGGAGCCGGCATCCATCATGATGGTGCGGCCGTTCATCTGCAGGACGACGACGGTGAGCGGGATCGGCATGAACTCGGTGGTCAGTCCCGCCTTGGCGAGTGCGGCCTTGGTGTCGTCGACCGACACGTCCTTGATGAAGGCCGGGTCATGCGGCTTGCGCCAGATACCGTCATAGACGGCGGTGACCTCGAGCGAACCGACCTTGTATTTGTAGAAGCCGACCAGCGGCTCGACCGGGGTTTCGGCGTAAGCCGAGGGAGCGAATTCCAGCTTGCCGGCAATGCCGAAGGCGGCAGCGGCGGCGGCGGATCCGAGCACCATGCGGCGTGTCATGTTGAACATCAGAAATCTCCTCTTGTGACTGCGGTTGGCGGTGGAAGTTTGAGAGAAATGGCGGAGGGCCCGGTGCTGCCCTCCGCCGAGACTGCGGAAAACCGGAGCCGGCCGGCCCAACTGAAGGCCGGCCGACGCCGGAGAGCTCAGCGACCCCAGATGCCCTGGCCGGGCTCATCCGCAGCAATCTTGGCCGCCGGCTTCGTATCGTGGCGGTTCATGTCCTGCTTCACGATGGAAGCGGTGGTGGTGGTGTCGACAGCGGCGGCCTGCTGGCCGGCGGCGGAGAAGTGGTCGCTGCCGGCAAAGGCGCTGCCAGCGGCAACGAGGATGGCGACTGCGGCAAAGGCGATCTTGTTCATATGCGTATTCCTTCCGGGTCGGTTGGATGCGTGCCTTGGAAGGATGGCCTCGCTACTCAACAAGACCCGGAAGGCCCGGGCTTTATTCCCGAGGCGTGGAAGAATTTTTGGGACGCCCGAAATCAGGACTGAGGCCACCTGAGCGTCGGCCGTCATCGAACTGTCACACCCAAACGGGTCGCGCATGCTAAAAACGCTGCCTGGCCGCCCCCGCGACCCCGACCGCATCAAGAGCCGGCGAAGCCGCCATGAACATCGCCCTCCCCTCCGAAGGCACCGACCTCTCGCCCTACCTGCCGGACGAGCACGGACTGTTCTTCATCTACTATTTCAAGGCCGACGGTGCCCGCACCAAGGACCCTGCCGAGGCGCATTGGACCTGGCGCAGCTACCAGATCACCGACATGCGTGCCCGACAGGAGATCGGCGCCGAGCAGGCTCTGCCGGCGCCAGTGCGCGAAGCCTTCATGTCGCCCAGCCACGGCTGCCAGATCGATTTCGCGGACGACTTCCTCTATGGCGACCTGCCCGACCTCAGGCACGATTTCGCGGAAGCACGCGGGCTCACCCATTTCCGCTTCGCCTTCAACGACAGGATGCTGATCGGCGCCCGCAAGCAGCCGCTGGAATCGGTCGACAAGATCCGCAAGCTGGTGGAAAGCGGCACGCGCAAATTCCGCACGCCGTCCGAGCTGATCGAGGCGGTGATGGGCCAGTCGCTCGACGGCATGGCGGTCGAGCTCGACAAGATGGGCGACACGCTCGACGGCATCGAGGACCGCATCGTCTGCGATGCATGGCACAGTGAACGCCAGGCGCTGGTCGACGCGCGCCGCCAGTTGGTGATCATCCACCGGCAGATGGCGACGCTGAGCAACCTCTTCCGCCATCTCGACCATTCGCATCGCGACGACCTCCCCGATCCGATCAACGACATGGCGACGAGGCTCTCGCACCGGGCGCATTCGCTGCATCACGACGGCGAGCAGTTGCAGGCGCGCACGCGTCTGTTGCAGGACGAGCTGATGGCCAAGCTGACCGAGCAGTCGAACCAACTGCTCTACATCCTCTCCGTCATGACGGCGGTGCTCCTGCCGATGACCATCATCTCCGGCCTGTTCGGCATGAATGTCGGCGGATTGCCGCTGGTCGACACGCCGTTGGGATTCTGGGTGGTGACCGCGATTTCGGTCGTCATCGCCGGCATCGTCTATATGATCGTGCGACGGCTCGGGCGAGTCTGAGGCAATTGGAACTACGCTGTTGCCCGCAGATCCTCGACGATGGTGCCCGCAGCGCAAATCTCCGCGTCATGGTCGGGTTCGCGCCATGTCTCGGCAAGCGCGGAAGCGTACCATTCGCGCATGGCCGGCAGCTCGAGCAAGTGCTTCGGATAGCCGGCAGCGATGCCATCGACGGCCAGCCCGTAGGATTTCAGCCGAAACGCGACGGGAGCAAAGAACGCATCGACGGCGCTGAAACGATTGCCGGCAAGGAACGGGCCGCCGAAGCGGGCAAGGCCGTCATTCCACAAGTCGCCGAGGCGGAAGAGATCGTGCTTCAGCGCGCCCGATATTTCGAACAGCTCGACGCGCACGCCGCAGCTCATCGAGCATACGCCGCGCAGGGCGTTGAAGCCCGAGTGCATTTCGGCGGCGGCAGAGCGCGCCCAGGCGCGAGCCTTGGCGTCCGGCGGCCAAACGCCCGGATGGCGCTCGGCAAGATACTCGACGATGGCAAACGAATCCCAGACCGCCCAGCCGTCGTCGACCAGGCAGGGCATACGGCCGTTCGGCGACAGTTGCCGGTAGACATTCCAACTCGACCCTGTCGGCAAAGGGTTCACCCGTTCCTCGAACGGAATACCGAGAGTGCGCATCAGCACCCATGGCCTAAGCGACCATGAGGAATAATTCTTGTTGGCGACATGCAGAACGTACATCGGTCCACCCTTGCCTTATCGTGCCGCGGGAGCCGGCTGGCGGACCTCGCGGCCCCTGAACATCGACCACGAATACATCGCCAGCGCCGTCCAGATCAGCGCGAAGGCAATGGCCTGGGTCTTACCGAACGGCTCATCGAAGATCAGCACGGCGATGAGGAACACCATGGTCGGCGCGATGTATTGCATGATGCCGATGGTGGACAGGCGCAGCAGCCTGGCGCCGAAGGCAAAGAGCAGCAGCGGCACCGCGGTGACCGGACCGCAGCCGATCAGCAATGCGGTGTCGGCACCGGTGCCGGAAATGAGATGATCCTGGCCGGTGGCGATCAGATAGACGATGTAGCAAAGCGCCGGCACCGACAACAGCAGCACTTCGAGCAGGAAGCCCTGGCTCGGGCCGATCGGCAGCGTCTTGCGGAAGAAGCCGTAGGCGGCGAACGAAAAGGCGAGCGCCAGGGACACCCAGGGGAGTTTGCCGGCCTCGACGGTGAGCACCGCCACCGCGACCGCCGCCAGCGCCACCGCTGCGATCTGCAGCCGGTCGAGCCGCTCGCCGAGCAGCGCGGCACCGACGACGACGCTGACCAGCGGATTGATGTAGTAGCCGAGCGCGGTCTCGACGGTGCGGTCGACCGCGATCGCCCAGACATAGATGCCCCAGTTGATCGAGATCAGCACCGCCGTCAGCCCCGCCATGGCAAGGCTTTTGGGCGAGCGGATCGCCGCCTTGAAATCGGCGGTGCGGCCGGCCCAGATGAGCACCGCCGCGGCGATCGGCACCGACCAGACGACGCGGTTGGCGATCACCTCGGCAAGCGGCAGATGCGCCACCGCCTTCATGTAGAAGGGTAGCAGTCCCCAGAGGAAATAGGCACCAAGCGCCAGAAGGAAGCCGCGGCGGGCCTTGGCGTCCTGATCGAGATCGGCTGTTGCGGTAACCATGGCCTAACGCTATGGCCCAGCGGATCGCCCAAGACCATCGCAAAATTATGATGGATCAATGGACTTTTGGTGATGGTTCAACCTACTCCGCCGCCACCAATCCCGCCATGTCGCGGTTCTTCATCAGCTTGTAGATGATCGAATCCATCAGCGCCTGGAAGGAGGCGTCGATGATGTTTTCCGACACGCCGACCGTCCACCAGCGGGCGCCGGTGGAATCATGCGATTCGACCAGGACGCGGGTGATGGCCTCGGTGCCGCCATTGAGGATACGCACCTTGAAGTCGGCAAGCTCGAGGTCGACGATCTCGCTCTGGTATTTGCCGAGATCCTTGCGCAGCGCGATGTCGAGCGCGTTGACCGGGCCGTGGCCTTCGGCCACCGACATCTTCTCCTCGCCGTCGACCAGCACCTTCACGATCGCTTCCGAGACCGTCTTCAACTGGCCGTTGGCGTCGAAACGGCGCTCGACCATGCAGCGGAAGGAGGTGACGTTGAAGAACTCCGGCAGGCCGTGCAGCATCTTGCGCGCGAGCAGCTCGAAGGAAGCGTCGGCGCCTTCATAGGCATAGCCTTCGGCTTCGCGCTCCTTGACGACGGCGATCAGCGAGTCGAGCCGGTGATCGTCCTTGGGCACGTCGATGCCGCGCCGCTTCAGCTCGGCGAGGAAGTTCGCCTTGCCGCCCTGGTCGGAAACCATGACGCGACGGCGGTTGCCGACGGCTTGCGGCTCTACGTGCTCATAGGTCGCCGGCTCCTTGGCCAAGGCAGAAGCATGAATGCCGGCCTTGGTGGCGAAGGCGGAGGAGCCTACATAGGGCGCCTGCGCTTCCGGCGCACGATTAAGCAATTCGTCGAAGGCGCGGGAGAGCCGCGAAATGCCGGTCAGATCTTCGGCCGAAATGCCGGTTTCGAAGCGGTCGGCGAAGGCCGGCTTCAGCGCCAGCGTCGGGATGATGGAGATCAGATTGGCGTTGCCGCAGCGCTCGCCGATGCCGTTCAGCGTGCCTTGGATCTGGCGCACGCCGGCCTCGACGGCGGCAAGGGAATTCGCCACCGCCTGGCCAGTGTCGTCATGGGCATGGATGCCGAGATGGTCGCCCGGAATGCCGCCGGCGATCACCGTCTCGACGATGGCGCGCACTTCCGAAGGCTGCGTGCCGCCATTGGTGTCGCACAGCACAACCCAGCGCGCGCCGGCGTCGTAGGCGATCCTGGCGCAGGCGAGCGCATAGTCCGGATTGGCCTTGAAGCCGTCGAAGAAATGCTCGCAGTCGACCATCGCCTCCTTGGCCGAAGCGACCGCCGTCTCGACCGAGGTCCTGATCGACTCCAGATTCTCCTCATTCGTGCAGCCGAGCGCCACGCGCACATGGTAGTCCCAGCTCTTGGCGACGAAGCATATGGCGTCGGACTTCGACTGCACGAGTGCCGCAAGCCCGGGATCGTTGGAGGCGGAGACCCCTGCCCGCTTGGTCATGCCGAAGGCGACGAACTTCGCGTTTTCCGTCCGCTTCTTCTGGAAGAAGGCGGTGTCGGTCGGATTGGCGCCCGGATAGCCGCCTTCGACATAGTCGATGCCGAATTCGTCCAGCAGCTTGGCAATGGCGATCTTGTCCTCGACGGAAAAATCGATGCCCGGCGTCTGCTGGCCGTCGCGAAGCGTGGTGTCGAAGAGATAGAGGCGTTGCTTTGTCATGATGGCAAGGCGCTTGAGCACCCCCCTCTGGCCTGCCGGCCATCTCCCCCGCAAGGGGGGAGATCGGCAGCTTTGGCGACGGCGCTCGTCCTCCAGCGTCGGCGATTGGCGAAAGCAACGGCGACATCCAATCTCCCCCCTTGCGGGGGAGATGTCCGGCAGGACAGAGGGGGGTGTGACGGAACGCCGTACATTGGCTATTTCTTCCCCGCGAACCGATCCGTCGCCCGGATCAGTTGGTCCAGAATCCCCGGCTCCGAATAGGCATGCCCAGCACCCTCGATGAGGTGGAAATCGGCCTTTGGCCAGGCCTTGTGAAGCGCCCAGGCGTATTTTGCCGGGCACGGCATGTCGTAGCGGCCGTGGACGATGGTGCCGGGGATGTCCTTCAGCTTCCAGGCGTCGCGCAGCAACTGCCCTTCCTCCAGCCAGCCGGCATGGACGAAATAATGGTTCTCGATGCGGGCGAAGGCCACCGCATAGTCGTCCTCGCCGAACTTGTCGCTGGTCTCGGGCTCCGGCAGCAGCGTGATCGTCTCGCCTTCCCACAGGCTCCAGGCAAGGGCAGCCTCGACCTGGGCCTTGCGGTCGGAGCCGACCAGCCGCTTGCGGTAGGCGGCCATCATGTCGCCGCGCTCGGCCTCGGGGATCGGCGCCAGGAAACGCTCCCACTTGTCGGGGAACATTTTCGAGACGCCGAACTGATAATACCATTCGAGCTCGGCGCGGGTGAGCGTGTAGATGCCGCGCACGACCAGCTCGCTGACGCGCTCGGGATGCGTCTCGGCATAGGCGAGCGCCAGCGTCGAACCCCAGGAGCCGCCGAAGACAAGCCATTTGTCGAAGCCCGCCATCTCGCGCAGCCGCTCGATGTCGGCGACGAGATGCCAGGTGGTGTTGGCTTCGAGCGAGGCGTTGGGCGTTGATTTTCCGCAGCCGCGCTGGTCGAACAGAATTACGTCGTAGAGTTTCGGGTCGAACAGGCGCCGGTGTTTCGGCGAGATGGTGCCGCCCGGACCGCCATGCAGGAACACCGCGGGCTTGGCGCCCTTGGTGCCGGACCGCTCCCAATAGATGGTGTGGCCATCGCCGACATCGAGCATGCCTCTTTCGAACGGCTCGATCTCCGGATAGAGGGTGCGCAAGGAACTGCCGTGGATCGTCATAGTTTCAAGCCCTGCTGCGGCCAGTTGGCCGTCTCGTGGTCGGGATGCTGGAAGGAGATGATCTGCTCCTGCCGTCGATAGAAATCGGCGTCGTCGTGGACCGGCGCCTCGAAAATCTTCTCCACCCAAGGCAGGCGAACCGCGTAGTTGACCTGGATCTGGGGCGCGAGGTCGGAGCGGTCGTCGAAGGCGCCGATGGCGATCTCCAGCGCGCCCGGTTGGCGATAGGTCAGCGGCGTGCCGCAGCGGGCGCAGAAGCCGCGATCGATATTGACCGAGGACTGGAAGTAGCTCGGCTCCTCGTGGGTCCATTCGACGCCGTCCTTGGGCACCGTCACCAGTGCGCCGAAGAAATTGCCGAATTGTTTCTGGCACATGCGGCAATGGCAGATGGACGGGCGCCCGAGCTTGCCCTTGATGCGGAAGCGCACGGCGCCGCACTGGCAGCCGCCGGTTCGAACTTGATCGGTCATGGTCTTTCCTCCGGCGGCCATTGGTCGGTTTCGTGATCGGGATGCTGGTAGGAGACGAGCTCGGCTAGATAAGGCGCTGACGAGACATCGCCCATCGTCTCTTCGGACGGCAGTTTGGGGATGCCGTCGACATAGGCAAGTTTTGCTTCGACGCCCCACTGGATGGTCGGCGCGATGCCTGACGGATCGTCGAAGGCGGCGATCGCAAGCGCCACGCCGTCCGATGCCTCGAACGTAAGCGGCGTGCCGCATTCGGCGCAGAAGCCGCGCCAGGCGGCATTGGACGAGCGGAAGCGTTTCGGCTCGCCGCGCGTCCATTCGAGCGTGGCGCCGCGCACCGAAACCAGCGGCAGATAGAAATTGCCGCTCGCCTTCTGGCACATGCGGCAATGGCAGACCGAGGCGTCGCCCAGCGCCCCCTCGACGCGGAAGCGCACCGCCCCGCACTGGCAGCCGCCAGTGTAGACCGGCCGGTTGTCGAGGCTCATCGCTCGCTCCTGGTCATCGGCCGGCTCATGGGTTCACTCCGGATCATGGCAGACCGCCTCGACATTGTTGCCGTCCGGATCGAAGACGAAGGCGCCGTAATAGTTGGGATGATAATGCGGGCGCAGGCCCGGCCCACCATTGTCCGTGCCGCCGGCGGCAAGTGCAGCGGCATGAAAGGCATCGACCTCGGCGCGGCTGCGCGCGGTGAAGGCGACATGCTGGACGGCCTTGGGCTTGTCCGTCCCGCCGCTCAGCCAGAACACCGGCCGGTCGCGGCCATAGCCGCCAACCTTGGCACCGCCGGTATATTCCTCCGGCACCATGTAGAGCAGCGATGCCCCCAGCGGCGCCATCGCCTTGTCGTAGAAGGTTTTGGATGCATCGAAATCGGCGACGTTGATGCCGAGATGATCGATCATGGGACGAGCTCCTCGGTTGGTGGCGCGGGCGCATCGGCCAGGCCGGCCACGATGACGATGTGCTGGCATAAATTGTCGATATCGCGGATCACGTCGTCGTTCCAGAAGCGCAGGATGGTCCAGCCACTGGCACTTAGATAAGCGCTTCTTTCGTCGTCACGTCGTGAGTGATCCACGTCGGCATGCTGGCTGCCATCGACCTCGACTATGAGGCGATGAGCCGAACAGGCGAAGTCAACAATGTAAGGCCCTATCGGAACCTGCCGTCGAAAGCTCATCCCCATCAGCCGATGCGCGCGCAACTCGTTCCAGAGCTTCAGTTCCGCATCGGTCATAGCGCGCCGCATCGATTTGGCGTTTTTGCGCTGGCGAGATGGAACGCGGTCGTGGCCCATGCTCAGGCCTCCGCAAGCTGGAGACTAGCGAAACCGAACGCGAGAGCTAATCTCCCCCCTTGCGGGGGAGATGTCCGGCAGGACAGAGGGGGGTGCTGTCCCGCCGACGTGGCAACTGGAAAGCGCTGCCTTCTCAGGAAATGGTTATCGCCAAAGCGGGCAAACCGAAGCGTCGGCGTTCCTTCACACCCCCCTCTGTCCTGCCGGACATCTCCCCCGCAAGGGGGGAGATCGGCCTTCGGCACCGCTTTCGCCAATCGCCCAAGCACCCTCACCGCTTGATCTCCCACGTCGTCACGCGTTCGCCGGTGGCGGGATCCTTGCCATCCTTCAGCTGCACGCCCTGCGCTAGCAGCTCGTCGCGCAGGCGATCGGCCTCCGCCCAGTTCTTGGCGGCAATCAGCGCAAGCCGATCCGCGATTGCCTTGGCCACCGCCGCTTCGTCCACCTTGGCCGCGCCGACATCGAAGCCGAGGAAGATGAGCGCCGCCTTCAGCGAAGCGGCGGCGGCGTTCTCGCCATCACCGCTGAACTCGATAGCCTCTCCGGCGAGCTGCATCAGCCGCTGGAAGGCGATGTAGGTGGCGAGATCGTCTGACAGTGCTTCCACCACCTCGGCCGGCAGGTCCTTCGCGGCCGCAGGCGCCAGGTCGGCCGCGCGCTTCCATTTGCGCAGCGTGTTTTCCGCCTCCTCCAGCTTGCGCACGGAGAAGTCGATCGGCTCGCGGTAGTGCGTCATCAGCATCGCGAGCCTGAGCACCTCGCCGGGCCAGGTGCGACCGCCGAACGTCTCGGTCTCCAGCAGTTCGTGGATCGAATAGAAATTGCCGAGGCTCTTCGACATCTTCTGGCCTTCGACCTGCAGGAAGCCGTTGTGCATCCAGACATTGGCCATGACCCTGGTGCCGTGGGCGCAGCGCGACTGGGCGATCTCGTTCTCGTGGTGCGGGAAGATCAGGTCCAGCCCGCCGCCATGGATGTCGAAGACCTCGCCGAGATAGGCGGCCGACATGGCCGAGCATTCGATGTGCCAGCCGGGCCGGCCCCTGCCCCACGGGCTGTCCCAGCCGGGCTCTTCCGGGCTCGACAATTTCCACAGAACGAAATCGCCGGGGTTCTTCTTGTGGGCGTCGACGGCGATGCGGGCGCCTGCCTGCTGCTCGTCGAGATTGCGCTTCGACAATTCGCCGTAATCCGGCATCGACGCGGTGTCGAACAGCACCTCGCCGCCGGCGACGTAGGCGTGGCCGCGCTCGATCAGCTGCCGGATCAGCGACAGCATGTCGGCCTTGCCGTCGGCGCGGGGTGCTACAAACTCGGTCGCGCGCGGCTCAAAGGTCGGCTGCAGGCAGCCGAGGGCTGCGACATCCTTGTGGTACTGGTCGGCGGTCTTTTCGGTGACCTTGCGGATGGCATCGTTGAGCGAAAGCTTTCCAGACGCGATATCGTCGCCGAAATCGCGCAGCGCCCTGGCATTTATCTTGTCGTCGACGTCCGTGATGTTGCGCACATACGTGACTTGGCCTTCGCCATAGACTTGGCGCAACAGACGGAACAGCACGTCGAAGACGATCGCCGGACGCGCATTGCCGATATGGGCGAAGTCGTAGACGGTCGGGCCGCAGACATACATGCGCACATTTTGCGGATCGATCGGAACGAAACGCTCCTTCGCCCGCGTTAGCGTGTTGTAGAGGCTGAGGCCCTTCGATGCGTCAGACATGCGTGCCCTTCCGATCCCTTAGATTGGTCGGAGCCTTGTCTGCGCCGCAGGCACAAATCGGGCTCCAGCCTGCTGGCCGGGGCGTTTGTCCACTCTAGGGAAAGATGAGGCGAAAACGTCCGGACCAGCGCGAGGCTAGCCAATAATGCAAATGCCACAAATGGCGAAAGACGTTTTCATGGGCGGCTTTATCGCGCTGGCAGGTGTTGCCGTCAAGTCGCTCCGCTGCGGAAAGATGTCGCCGGATCACAGGTAAAGACAGGCCGAAACATTTTATTAAACATGTCGGCACAGTGATGAAGCATTCGCCGGCTAGACCGCCAGATGTCACGATTTGGTCGGAATCAGCCGCCAAACGCTGCACACGAAACCGTTACCAGGGAAGAGAAAAATGGCTCGTAACAAGCAGGAACAGAACCGACAAACGCAGCCCGCACTGGCCAGCCACTACCGCGCGATCGGCCCGGCGGCAATCGTCGCGGCCCTTCTTCACACCGCAAAGAAGAAGAAGCCGGCGCAGAAGATCGTTTCGCCGCGCGCCGCCTGAAACGGCACGACCGGCGCAGTCCCCGACGATGGGGACGCCGGCGATGAGGGCGCCATAGAGCGCCCTGGAGATGAAGGCCCCAAAGCAGCCTCCCGAGGCAGCTTCGCTAAAACAAGGTCATCTGGTTTTCGTCCGCGCCGGGTCTCTGGCGCCTGACCTTTTCGGCTTGCGGCCCGACGACGCCCCGCTCCTGAATCTCCGGCCCGGTGTTGGCGACCTTGTTGACAAGGTCGCCAACCGGAATCGCTTCGAAGAAATCGGGTTCGGCTGGCTTGAGCAGGTCGAGCACGTCGCGCGGCTCCTGCGTACGGCAATCGAGCCAGCGGCTGAAGTCGCGTTCCTCGATCACCACCGGCATGCGGTGATGGATATGGGCGATGCCGGCATTGGCCTCAATCGTGAGAATCGCGCCGGTGTCCATTTCCGAGCCGCCCGGTTCGGCATAGGTCTCGATCAGCCCGGCGAAAGCGATCACGCCGCCTTGCTTCGGCCGGATCCAGTAGGGCTGGCCCTTCTTGCCGCCCGACTGCTGCCACTCGTAAAAGCCGGAGGCCGGCACGAGAGCGCGACGATGGCGCATGGCGGTCTTGAACGAGGCCTTCTGCAGCACGCCTTCGGAGCGGGCGTTGAAGAGCAGCGGAAACGCCTTGGTGTCCTCGACCCAGGCCGGGATCAGGCCCCAGCGCACCAGCATCGCCTGCCGGTCCGGCAAGTTCGAGCCCGGCTCCCGTTGCGGCCCGGCAAGCGTCATCAGCACCGGCTGTGTCGGCGCGATGTTGTAGCGCGCGGGAAATTTCTCCAGCTCTGCCAGGCCAAGCAAGGCGGCTGTCTGGTCCGGCGTGGCGGTCAGGGCAAATCGTCCGCACATGGATCTGGGCTCGTCGATTGATGCGCCATGAAAGTGGCGATGGAACCGCCACGCCGCAACGGCTAAAACCCGGTCGGACCAGTCGGTCCACAACAGGATGCGGAAAACTCGGCGACCCCATGGAACAGCGCAAGATCATACCGGCCGTTTCGGTCGCCATCGTGCGTGGCAGGACGGTGCTTCTGGTCAAGCGCGCGCGGGCGCCGTCGCAAGGGCTCTACGCCTATCCCGGCGGCAAGGTCGAGCCGGGCGAAACGCTTATGCAGGCCGCGGCGCGCGAGTTGCTTGAAGAAACCGGGCTCGAGGCCTGCGACTACCGCCCGCTGCGCGACATCCATATCGACGGCAGCGGCGAAAATCATGCGGTCGACTATCGCCTGACGGTATTCGGCGCAACCTATGCCGGAGGCGTGCCGGTGGCCAGCGACGATGCCGAGACCGCGGCCTTCTACACGCTGGCCGAAATGGCGCAGATGCCGCTTGCCGATGCAGTGCTTGAGGTTGCCAAAGCGTTGCTTAGGGATTCGCATAAATAGCTTCGAGAGCGCAACGTTATGACTTCCAGGCGTTTGCGCCGCCCCTCACCTGCCTGCCGGCATCCTCTCCCCGTATAGCGACGGGGAGAGGGACGCTATCGCCGGCGACAGCGCCAATGACCAACGTGGCAGGAAATGCGCCAGCGTGGCGGCCAGCACTTTCTCCCCGTCACTATACGGGGAGAAATGCCCGGCAGGGCAATGAGGGGCGGCGCAAACCTGGACAGGTGAACTCCAACTTTCGTCAGGCAACCAATGGTCTCCCAAAATCGCCTTGCGGGCGACGAATTGTTTGGTCACATAAGTCCATGACCCGCGCTTCCCCTCTTCTCGCCGCGTGCCTCGCCGTCAGCATCGCCGTCGCGGCGTCCCCGGCGCGCGCCACCGAGGCGCCTTTCGAGCCCGGGCTGATGCGGCTGGCGGAAGTGCTGGGATCGCTGCATTTCCTGCGCAACCTGTGCGGCGAAAAAGGCGACCAGTGGCGGGTCGAGATGGAAAAGCTGCTCGAATCGGAAAACCCCGGTCCCGACCGGCGTGCCCGCTTCATCGCATCCTTCAACCGCGGCTACCGGTCCTTCAGCGGCATCTATACGCAATGCACGCCTTCGGCGACCGAGGCCATCGCCCGCTACATGAAGGAAGGCGAGACGCTGTCGCGCGACATCGCTTCGCGCTACGGCAATTGAGGCCGGATCGGCGGCCAGCACGCGTTTTGCGCAGATTTCTTGTGACAATCGGCGCCAATGTGACGTGGCTTATTGTCTCCTGTCCCGCTCTGGTGCAATCATGTGTTGCACTTTCGCAACAGCGTTAATGAAACGTTAGCGCGCAATTGTGGAATTAACTCAAACTGAAGGTTTTGATGCCGCAAGCCGGTCTAATCGGCTAAGCTCGGCATCGATTGAGGACAGTCTCGCCGGCAATGTAGATTTCGACCCTAGAATTGTCGTATTTACAAAGACTTAGTTGAGACTGCGGACGAACTGACAGGCCAAGCCCAGATCCATCGGTCGGATCGCCGCTTGCAGAAGGTGGACATCGCAATGGAACATGGTGTCAGCGACATCGACGCGTTGGTCAGGGAAGAAAAGCGCCTGACCGCCGTGGAGAGCCACAGCGAAGCCTGGGCCGAGGGCCTGTCGGCCGGCATCGAACCGGAAATCATCGCCGAGGCAGCGCTGGAGACCGCTTTCGGCGAGATGCTGCGCGCCAACGGCGAGACCTCAGCGCTCGCCCTGCTCGACCGCATGCGGGAAAAGGTGATTGCCGGCGCCTTCGAGCCGGAACGGCTGAAGCACTAGCCACCTGTTTTGACAGCGACTTTTTGACGGCGCCGCGCCGTTTGGGCATCATGCCCATGCGCTTGGACATTCGGAGCGCCGGCCGCGACCGAGCCGGGAACCATGGAGAAGCAAGCGGTGAGATTTTCGATGTCAGGCCGGCCGCGCGGGCTGGCCCTCAGCATCCCGATCGCCGCTTCCTGTCTGGCGCTGCCCCTGTGCCTCACCAGCACGCCTTCCTACGCGCTGAGCGAAATCCAGCGCGAGGACCTGCCTTCCCCGGTCACCCCGCCCGCCAATGGCGACAGCGGAGCCACCGTGCCGATGCCCGAGGCACCTGGCAACAAACCCTCGGACGGCGGCCAGCCCGCCGACGACACGGACAAGTCGGAGCCGGAGACGCCGCCCGCCAATGGCGGCATCACCAGCCCGCGCGCCGACCCCGATGCGCCGCCGCCCGCGGTCGTCTACGACCTCGACACGCTTCCCGAACCGGTCAAGCGCATGCATGGGCTGATCATCGAGACCTGCCGGACCGGCGACATCGAGAAGCTGAGGCCCCTGATCGGCAAGGGCGATGCCATGACGCAATTGTCGCTGGGCGACATTGACGGCGACCCGGTCACCTTCCTCAAGGGCCTTTCGGGCGACGGCGACGGCCAGGAAATCCTCGCCATCCTGGAAGAGGTGCTTTCAGCCGGCTACGTCCATGTCGACACCGGCACGCCGCAGGAACTCTATGTCTGGCCGTATTTCTTCGCGCTGCCGCTCGACAAGCTCGATGCCAGGCAGCGTGTCGAATTGTTCAAGCTGGTCACGGCGAGCGACTATGACGACATGAAGCAGTTCGGCGCCTACATCTTCTACCGCGTCGGCATCACGCCGACCGGACAGTGGCTGTTTTTTGTGGCCGGGGATTAAGAGCGTTGTGGCCCACTGAAGTGTCGCAACGCCGGCGGGGGCGCGAAGGAACTCTACGACAGTCGACAAATCCTATCGGCTGAAACGCTGCAATGGCTCATGCGGCAGTCAGAAGGATACCGTGGCCAAATTCGTCAGCCAATTTCATAATAAGCAGCTTCTCACGTGCCGTAAGGCGCTTTTGATCGACAAAGCGCCAGTTGCGTTCGTAAAGCGCAAAGGCCTCTTTAGCGGGGATCGGGCGCGCGACATCGCGGTTCCAGGCGAGGGCCTGGAACTCGGGAAACTCCGCGGGAATGATCGGCGCAATGTTCGCGGTCATGGCGCATCCAAGATAGTGCAGGAGCGCTTAACAAATCCAATTTTGGCAGGTTAGGCCGGCAGCGCCTCGGAAAACTCCACCGCCCTGCCCTGGCCAGGTGTCGCGATCTCACCTTCCCACATGACGCGCGTGCCGCGCACGATGGTGCCGACCGGCCAGCCGGTGACCTGCCTGCCGTCATACGGGGTCCAGCCGGCCTTTGAGCCGGCCTGCGCGTTGGTGATGGTCTCGCGCCGCTTCATGTCGACGACGGTGAAATCGGCGTCGTAGCCGGCGGCGATGCGGCCTTTTCTGGCCATGCCGAAAATCCGCTGCGGGCCGTGGCTGGAAAGGTCGACGAAGCGCTGCAGCGAGAGCCGTCCGGCGTTGACATGGTCGAGCATGATCGGCACCAGCGTCTGCACGCCGGTCATGCCCGACGGCGAGGCCGGATAAGTCTTTGCCTTCTCAGCCAGCGTGTGCGGCGCGTGGTCGGACCCCAGAACATCGACGATGCCTTGCGAAATGCCATGCCAGACGCCGTCGCGGTGGCGGGCTGCGCGCACCGGCGGATTCATCTGGATCAGCGTGCCCAGCCGCGCATAGTCGTCGGCCGTCAGCGTCAGGTGATGCGGGGTGGCCTCGCAGGTCGCGACATCCTTGTGCTGCTCGAGGAAGACGATCTCCTCGGCCGTCGAGATGTGCAGCACATGGATGCGCGCGCGTGTCTGCCTGGCGATGCGCACCAGCCGCTCGGTGCAGCGCAGCGCCGCGATCTCGTCGCGCCAGACGGGATGCGACGACGGATCGCCCTCGATGCGTTCGCCGAGCCGTTCGCGCAGACGGAATTCGTCCTCCGAATGGAAAGCCGAGCGGCGGCGGGTGTTGCGCAGGATCGAAGCGACACCTTCATCGTCCTCGACCAGAAGATCGCCGGTGGACGAACCCATGAACACTTTAATGCCGGCTGCTCCCGGCAGCCGTTCCAATTCGCCGACATCGCCGGCATTGTCGCGCGTGCCGCCGACCCAGAAGGCGAAGTCGCAATGCATGCGGCCGGTGGCGCGGCGCACCTTGTCGGCGAGCGCCGCCTCGCTGGTGGTCAGCGGATTGGTGTTGGGCATTTCGAAGACGGCGGTGACGCCGCCCAGCACGGCGGCGCGGGAGCCGGTCTCCAGATCTTCCTTGTGCTCCAGCCCCGGTTCGCGGAAATGCACCTGGCTGTCGATAACGCCCGGCAGGATATGCAGGCCCTCGCAATCGATGGTTTCGCCGGCCGAGGCCTGGGTAAGATCGCCGATTGCCGCGATGCGGCCGTCCTTGACGCCAACGTCGCGAAAACCCTCGCCGTCATGGTTGACTACCGTGCCGCCTGTCAGGATGAGGTCGAAGGTGGTTGCCATGGGCAGGTCCAATCTCTTGCGGGGGGAGTGTGGCCGGCTTACGTAATGACCGAACGTTTTGCAAGATCAGGCCGATTTCACGCTCATGCCCTTTACCCAGATCAAGGACCGCGCGCTCATTTCCGTGTCAGGCCCCGATGCCGAGCATTTCCTGCAGAACATCCTCACCACCGATCTCGACACGCTCGAGCCGGGCCAGGCAAAGCCCGGCGCGCTGCTTTCGCCGCAGGGCAAGATCCTGTTCGATTTCCTGATCTCGCGCGCCGGCGACAACGGCTTCCAGTTGGAATGCCGGGCCGACATCGCCGACGATTTCGTGCGCCGGCTGATGCTTTACCGGCTAAGGGCCAAGGCCGATATTGCCAAGCAGGATCAGGCGCTTGTCACGGTCGCATGGGGCGATGATTCAACCGCCTCGGTTTCTGATTCAACGGCGCTTGCCGATACGCGCTTCCGCGATGTGGCGGTAAGGCGCATCTATGGCGGCGAAGCAAAGGACGGCGGCGATGCGAATGCCTGGCAGGCCCTTCGCATTGGCAACGGCATCGCGGAAAGCGGTTCAGACTACCAGCTCGGCGACGCGTTCCCGCATGATGTGCTGCTCGACGAAACCGGCGGCGTCGGCTTCAAGAAGGGCTGCTATATCGGCCAGGAAGTGGTCTCGCGCATGCAGCACCGCGGCACGGCCAGACGCCGTGTCCTGATTGCCGTCGCCGCCGGTCCGCTGCCCACTTCAGGGACCGAGCTCACCGTTGCCGGCCGGCCAGTGGGCGCGCTCGGGTCTGTCGGCGACCGGACCGGTCTTGCCATTGCCCGCATCGACCGCGTCAAGGCGGCGACCGATGCCGGCGAGGCGATCTTGGCGGGCGAGGTTCCGGTGACGCTCGCGATTCCCGCATGGGCGAAGTTCTCCTTCCCGCAGGACGCGGCAAGCGCGGAGGAGGCCTGATGGCGGCCGACCGGGCCGGTGCGCCGCCGCGCGCCTGGCAACGCATGCTCTCCGGACGGCGGCTCGACCTGCTCGACCCATCGCCGCTCGACATCGAGATTGCCGACATCGCGCACGGCCTTGCCCGTGTCGCCCGCTGGAACGGCCAGACCAGCGGCGATCATGCTTTCTCCGTCGCGCAGCATTCGCTGCTGGTCGAGGCGCTCTATGGCGAACTGGCGCCGGAGGCTACGGCCGAGGCGCGGCTCGCCGCCCTGCTGCACGACGCGCCCGAATATGTCATCGGCGACATGATCTCGCCGTTCAAATCGGTGATGGGCGGCTCCTACAAGGATTGCGAGCTGCGCCTGCAGCACGCCATCCATTTGCGTTTCTCGTTGCCGGCGGAGCTCGCCGCCTCCTTGCGCAAAGACATCAAGCGTGCCGACCAGATCGCCGCCTATTACGAGGCGACGCTGCTGGCCGGCTTTTCAACGGCGGAAGCGACCGAGTATTTCGGCCGGCCGCGCGGCTTCTCCGCCGACCGCTTTGACTTCTCGCCAAAATCCGTCACTTGGGCGCAAACAGCTTTCCTTAGGCGTTTCAAGACGCTGGAAGCCAAGCGCCAGTTTTCGCTTGCCGTGAGTTCAACCCCATAAAAGAACGCTAAATTAACCCGGGACTAGGACAGTATGCGTTCGGTCTCGGTCCGAAGGCGTGCTCATGCCTGACGCACATGTCAAGACTGGTTCGGCTGCCGGCAGGCGGAAGGCGGCCGGCATTGGTCCGGTGCGGCGAATAGCGGAAGAATTGCGGGCCCAAAACGAGCGCTTCGCGGCGGCCGTCGAGAACATGTCGCATGGGCTGTGCATGTTCGATGCCGATGAGCGGATGATCATCTGCAACCGTAACTACATCGATATATTCAGCCTGGACGCCAAAGTGGTAAAGCCTGGCATTCGTTTCTTCGACATCTTGCAGCACAGCGTCGACATCGGCATCGCCTCGCAGAGCGCAGCCGAGCTCTACGCAATCCGCAAGCCTTACATCGACGGTGCCAAGCCTTCGGCCTACGAGGAAGTTCTGTCGGACGGGCGCATCATCGTCATTTCGCATCGGCCGATCGCCGTCGGCGGCTGGGTTTCGATCTACCAGGATGTGACCGAGCAACGGCGCGCCGAGGCGGAGTTGAAAGAGCAGCATCGCCGCTTCGACGCCGCCTTGGCCAACATGTCGCAAGGCCTGCTGATGTATAGCGCCAAGGGCCGCCTTATCGTGCGCAACCAGCGCTTTCTGGATCTGTGCAACGCCAAGGCGTCGGACTTCACGCTTGGCATGACACATCGCCAGATGCTGGGGAAACTCATCCGTCTCGGCATCTTCGCGCCACTCGAAATCGACGTTGAAGTCGGGAAAACCAAAGCCAGGCTGGAGGCCGGCCAGTCACATTCCAGCTATCGCGAATTGGTCGACGGCCGAACGCTCTTCGTCTTGCGGCGGCCGCTCGCCGGCGGCGGGTGGGTGGCGACCTTCGAGGATGTCACCGAGCGCCGGCGCGCCGAAGAGCGCATGACGCATCTCGCGCATCACGACACGCTGACCAATCTGCCCAACCGCTCGATGTTTCGCGAACGGCTGGACCAGGCGCTTGGCGAGGCCAAGGCCCAGCCGCTGGCGATCTTCTCGCTCGACCTCGACCGCTTCAAGGCCGTCAACGATACGTTCGGCCACCCGGCCGGAGACTGGCTGCTGAAATGCGTTGCCAAGCGGTTGCAGCATTCCGTGCGTAGCCGCAAGGATGTGGTGGCGCGCTTCGGCGGCGACGAGTTCGCTATCATCCAGTTCGGCATCAAGAGCGTCGCCGACGCCGAAAAGCTCGCCAAGCGCATCGTCGAGATCGTCGGCAAACCCTATCGCGACAAGGGGCGCGAAATTCATGTGGGCGTCAGCCTCGGCATCGCGCTCCATCCCGGCGACGGCCAGGATGCCGACACGCTGCTCACCAACGCCGACATGGCGCTCTACCGGGGCAAGAGCGAAGGACGCAATGTCTATCGCTTCTTCGAGCCGGGCATGGATGCCCTGATGCGGGAGCGCCGTGCGCTTGAAGTCGATCTCGAAACAGCACTCTCCAAGCGCGAATTCGAGCTCGATTTCCAGCCGATCCTCAACATCGGCTCCGGCAAAATCGTCGGCGCGGAAGCCCTGATGCGCTGGCGCTCGCCGTCGCGCGGCCTGGTGTCGCCGGAAAACTTCATCGCCGTCGCCGAGGAAACCGGATTGATCGTGCAGCTCGGCGACTGGGCGCTGCGCAAGGCTTGCAACGTGGCTGCGAACTGGCCTCGGGACATGCGCATCGCCGTCAACGTCTCGGTCGTGCAGATCAAGAGCGGCGGCTTCGCCCGCAGCGTGATCTCGGCACTTGCCTTTTCCGGCCTGCCGGCCAGCCGCTTGGAGCTAGAAATCACCGAAACGGTGATGATGGACGAAAGCGATGCGGTGCTGAAGACGCTCAGACAGTTGCGCGGCCTCGGCGTGCGCATCGCGCTCGATGATTTCGGCACCGGCTATTCCTCGCTCGGCTATCTCCGACGCTTCCCCGTCGACAAGATCAAGATCGACCGCTCCTTCGTCCGCGATCTCGACAAGCGCGACACCGCGGCGATCGTGCGCACCGTGATCGGGCTCGGCGCCGAGCTCGGCATCACCGTCACCGCCGAAGGCGTCGAGACCGAGGCGCAGCTCGACATGCTGCGCAAAGCCGGCTGCGGCGAGGCGCAAGGCTATCTGATCGGCGTGCCGACCAAGGCGTCCCACATGGGCCGGCTGCTGCGCGCGCAGGCGCTGCTGCGCCAATCGGGCTGACGTCGAACCTCGTTAATCAACGCAGCGTCCCGATGTATTTCTCGTGGAAGCTCACATAGCCTGGCTCGACCACTTTGAGATGCCGCTCGATCAGCCGGTGGAATTCCGGCAGTTGATGGAACGGCACGCCGGGATAGGCGTGGTGCTCGGCATGATAAGGCATGTTCCAGGCGAGCTTGCGCACGAACCAGTTGGTCAGCGTCGTGCGGGTGTTTTCCAGCATGTTGGCGACAAAGGGACAACGACCATGCTCGGCCAGCAGATAGAGCCGCAGGAACGGCTGGCCAAGCAGCGCTGGCACGATCCAGACATAGAGCAGCACCGATGCCTTGAACCAGACGGCAAGCGCCAGCACGACGACATAGAAGGCGATCATCGCCCGCGCCTCGGCTTTCACTTTCGGCAGGCCTTTCGGCGGCACGTAACTGTCCCGGCAGCCACCGGTCGCATTGGTGTAGAGCGTCTTGAAATGGCCCCGCCACACCGGCAGCCCGGAGACGTGGACGAGGTATTGCCGCAAGGTTTCGGGCTTCGGGAAGGCCAGCTCCGGATCGTTTTCAGGGTCCTGGGTGAAGCGGTGATGGGCGAAGTGGAAATAGCGGAACCAGTCGGCGGGCAGCGCGATCGCCAGGCTGCAGAAACGCGCGACCATATCGTTCAGCCGCTGGGTTTCGAACGCCGTCCCGTGCACGGTTTCATGCAGCACCGTGAACAGGAACACGATCAGGACGCCCTGCGGCAGCATCAGGAGTGGCCAGAACGGCACTTGTGCCGCGATCAGCGCGCCGAGAAGAATGATCGCGCCGAGATGGAGAGCGAACTGGACAAGGCCCGGCCCGTCCGATTTGCCGGTCAGCCGGCCGCGTTCCTCATTCGTCAGCGAGGCTATCACGTAGCGATGGTCGACGGTTGCGTCGTGGTCGATTGCGTTCATGGGGTCACGATACCCAGAAAGAAACCTTTCGAAAAACGAGGATTTCTGCAAAATAGATAAGCTCACCTTATCTTTTGGATTGCCATGGTCGCCCTTCCCTCCTTGCGCGGACTTCAGGCCTTCGAAGCGGCAGCGCGGACAGGCAGCTTCGCGGCCGCCGCGGAGGAGCTGTCGGTTTCGGCCGCGGCCGTCAGCCAGCTTATCCGCACCGTCGAGGAACAGATGGGGCGAAAACTGTTCCACCGGGTCAACCGGCGCGCGGTGCTTACCGAGGCCGGGGTGGAGATGCTGCCGAGGCTCAGCATGGCCTTCCGGGAAATCGGCAGTGTCGCGCGCGATATTGGCGGCGATGCTTTCCGGCCAAGGCTCATCGTTTCGGTGCCGCCCTCGATGGCGATGGGCTGGCTTTCGGAGCGCCTCGCCGGCTTCATCGGCGGCCATGGCGCCGCCGACATTTCGCTTAGAGGCGACGACGATCCGGTGCCGTTCGAACATGAATTGATCGACATCCGCCTCTCTTACGGTCCTCATTATCGGGAGCATCCGACCGAGGAGGTCGTCAGGGACGCCGTCTATCCGGTCTGCGCGCCGATGCTCGCCGGCGCGATCAAATCCGACAGCCTTGCCGGCCTGCCGCTCATTCACACCGATTGGGGACCGACCGGAGCGTCCTTTCCATCTTGGCGCAACTGGTTCGAGGCGGCGGGAGGCGAGCCGGGCCGCATGGCACAGCGCGGTCTTTCGGCCAATTCGTCGCGAGCAGCGCTCGATCTCGCCATTTCAGGACTGGGCGTGGCGCTGGCGCAGGGCGTCTACTGTGCCCAGGCACTGGAAGACGGAAAGCTGATCCGGCCCGTGGCCCGATCGCTGGAGTTGCGCCAACCCTATTGCCTGACGATCCCGGAACGCAGCGCAAAGCGCGATGTCGTGGGCGCGTTCCGGGAATGGCTGGTCGAGGAATGCGTGCGCGCAGTCAAATCACCGGTGCTCGGCACCCTGTCAATTTGAGAAATGGCGAGCCAGGTAGGCCCGCTCAGAGATGGCCGGCCAATGCCGCTACCATGTCCTTGCTGCTGGCCACGGGAACGATCTCGAACTCGACCAAATCCGCCCATTCGATGACCCAGCGCTGCAGCACCGTCGCATCGTCGGCTTCGACCAGCATGAAGCAGCGGCTCATGTCGCCGGCGATCCAGCTGTGATGCACGACGAGCTCATCCGGCTTCAGGCGGCCCTTATCGCGGAAGCGGCGGTAGATTTCCTTGCGGTCGGCGCCGTGAAAATCCTCGATCACGAAAAACAGCATTCTTCCCCCAAATGATTATCGCTCCAGGCGTTCCAGGAACCACTGCGTCAACCGCACCCACAGCTCGTCCTTCTCGCCGGAATCCTCCCAGCCATGGTCGAGATTGGGATTGTCGTTGACTTCGATGACGAAGACCCCGTCCTTGGTCTCCTTGAGGTCGACGCCGTAGAGGCCGTCGCCGATGCACTTTGCCGCCCGGACCGCCGTCTCGACGACATGCGGCGGCGTCTGCTTCAGCGTGAAGGTCTTGATGCCGCCCTGGTCGGGCTTGCCGCTGGCCTTGTGGTTGACGATCTGCCAGTGCTTCTTCGCCATCAGATAATGCACGGCAAACAGCGGCTGGCCGCCGAGCACGCCGACGCGCCAGTCATATTCGGTCGGGATGAATTTCTGGGCGATCAAGAGATCGGAATCTTCCAGCCACTCGGTCGCGAGCTTGGTCAGCTCAACCATGTTCTCGCATTTCTTGACGCCGCGCGAGAAGGACGAATCCGGGATCTTCAGCACCAGCGGGAAGCCAAGCATCTGCGCCGCCACCTCGAAGTCGGACGTGCCGGCGATCATCACCGTCGGCGGCACCGGCACCTTGTTGTAGGTCATCAACTCGTTGAGATAGACCTTGTTGGTGCAGCGGATCATCGACAGCGGATCGTCGATCACCGGCATGCCTTCCTGCTGGGCGCGGCGCGCGAAGCGGTAGGTATGGTTGGAGATCGACGTGGTCTCGCGAATGAACAGCGCGTCGTAATTGGCGAGCTTGGCGAGATCCTTCCTGGTGATCGGCTCGACTTCGACGCCCATCTTCTCGGCGATCCTCGCCCAATAGCGCAGCGAGGAAATCTCCGACGGCGGCAATTCCTCATGCGGGTCGACCAGCGTCGCAAACGTATAGCGTGCCGGCGTGCGGCCCTTGGTGTCGCGCCATTCGCGATTGGTGTAGGTGTCCAGGCACTGCAGGAAGAACTCGTCCTCGTCCTCGGTCATGCGGGCAAGCGGCAGGAAGCCGATCTTGCGGATCGAGGCCCATTCGGCGCTGTCCTTGATATGAACCTCAAGCGCCGGCGCACGGAACCAGTCGAACAACAGCTTGGCGAAACGGTCCCATATTTTCGACGGACCGATGCCGAAGAAGATCGCGACCTTCGCCGGAAAAGTCCCGCCGAGGTCCTTGCGGCATTTGTTGAGTGCAAGCTCGAGCTCGGGCAGCGCGTGCTCGTAAAGCTTGCGCTCCGAAAGGTCGATCATGGTCTCGACGGTAGGGATCACCCTGTGGCCGCGCGAGCCGGCAAGCAGCGAGGCGTAGTAGCCGCGGCTCTGATAGCCGTAATTGTTCGACAGGTTGATCACCTTCGGCCGCTGGCCGCGGAACAGCGCCGGATGCGCGAGATAGTCGCGGTTGGTGATGATCTTGTGGGGTGTGGCCACCTGATCGAGATCGTTCTGCCTGCCTGTTAAGATGACCCAGGTCATTGTCTCAGCGTTTTCCCAGAGTGATGGCGGCGCGCAAGCCGTCGCGGCCGAATTGCGCCATGTTCATGAAGATATCGTAGGGCACCGGAATGTTCGCGGCATCGAGGATCGTTTCCTGCCTTTCATCCTCGACCCAGGGGTCGTGGATCAGGATATGGTCGCCATCGTCGCCGATGGCCAGCACCCAATGCGGCACCTTCTTGCCGAACATCAGGAAGCCGCTGATCAGCACCACCACCAGCTTGCCCTCGGCCAGAGCGTCACGGATGTCGCCGATGCAGAACGGGCGGTAATTGACAGGGATGCCGTAAAGTTCGGCGCGGCGGCGGAAATCGACCTGGGCAAGCTCCATCACCCGTCGCTTGTCCTCGCTGCGCACCGACTGCAGGAACAGCGCGCCGTAAAAGGAGACGAATATCTCGGCGGCAAGCCCGCTCTCGTAGCCGGAGACCGCCAGGCCGAAGGGCTCGCAGCCGCCCGGCCCCGACATCATGAACACGGTGGTGGCCTCGCGCCACAGGCGGATTTCCATGACCGGGTCTGGCACGAAGCCACGGTCGAAATTGGCCATCGCCATCATCAGACAGCATGGGCCGCAGGTGAACTCGCAGGTCTGCTGGTAGAACGGCACCTTGGTCGCCGTCGGCGTGTCGCCGCGCAGCGTCCTTTCGTAGCGCAGCGCCGTCGCGCCATCCTCGTAGTAGTCGGCCTCCCGGCCTAGTTTTCGATAGCCGGCCTGCTCGTAGATACGGATGGCGCGATCATTGTCCTCGCGCACTTCAAGGCGCAGCAACAGCCGGTCGTGCTCGAAGGCCGCTTCCTCGGCAGCCGCCAGCAGAAGGCGGCCGATACCGAGCCGACCGAAGAAGGGACCGACAGCGATGGAATAGAGCCGCGCGACGCCGCTGCCCTTGCGAAACAGCACCACCGCATAGCCGGCGACACGGCCCTCGTTCTCGGCCACCAGCATCTCGGCGGTCTCGCGTTCGATGAACTGACGGAAGGAGCGGCGCGAGAGCCTGTCGCCTGGAAAGACAGCCTTCTCGATGGCGGCGAGGTCATCGACGTCTGACGCGCGGGCCTTTCGAATCTCGGCAGGCATGCGGGCTTGGGAGAACCTCGATTGGATTGTGGAAACGGCCCCGGTGGATGCGTCGCAAATACTGGCCGAAGCGCCAGCATTCATCAAGCGCTATCGCTCCTTGATTAGGGCCGAATTGTGACAGTTCCGACACGGGCCGAAAAGGCCGAAGTGTTTGGACAGAGTTGCCGTTCAAAGGACTGCCGGCCGCGAAAAACGCAGCCGGTTCAGCTCGATATGCCGGCCAGAAGCTGGCCATAAGCGCTCTTTGCGACATCCGACAATCGCTCCGGCGGCAACGAGCCGACGACGGCGCAAGCATAGCCCTTGTCGAGCCAGTAGACAGCCTCCGGTCCGCCCCCCTCGGCCGTATAGGTGCCCTTGGATGTCGCGGACGATTCGGCGGTGACGAAGAGCGAAATTCGCTCGCCCTTGGCGTCCTCGTAGAGCAGCATCGCCGCCTTGCCCTGGCCACCGGCCGGCAGCAGCCGGCCGCCGACCAGCTCGAAGCCCTCGGCCGCCAGGTCGGGCGCAATCAGCTTCAGCCCGACGCGGTTCGACAGCCAGGTCTGCAGATGATCCCTGTCGCTCGCCGGGACCTCGACGGCATGACGCTTCTCGGCGGCGTAGATGACATGGGCGGCGATCGCCTGTTCGGCGAGCCGGTCGTCGCCGTCGCCGCCATGGCCGATGCTGTCGATGCCGGCGACATAGCCGCCGAGGCCGCCAACGGCGAGCACCACGGCAGCCGCGGCCGAGAGCCACCAGCGCGAGCGCCAGGCAGGCGCTTTCGCCGGCGCCTCGCCGAACACTGCCTGACGCAGCCTTGCCGGCACCGGCTCGTCCATCACGCCGGCCAAGGCGGCGCGCATGGCGGCGCGGTCGGCAATATAGCGCGCGGACCTCGCTTTCATTTCGGGATTGGCCTCGAGCCAGGCGTCATAGGCCATGCGCTCCTCGCCCGGCAATTCGCCGTCGAGGGCCATATGGATATCGCGTTCGGAAAAATCGCGGCGGGTCATTTCTCGACGATCCTTATCGAGCGGCGGCGCGAAGAGTCGTCGAGCAGGCCTCGCAATTCCTCGCGGCCACGCGCGATGCGCGACATCAGCGTGCCGGCCGGCACGCCAAGGATGTTGGCGGCCTCGGCATAGGAAAAGCCCTCGATGGCGACCATCACCAATGCCGCGCGGCGATCGGGGCTGATCGCCTGCAGGGCATCCATGATCTCGCGCGAAGCGATGCCTTCGACCTGATCGGCGGGCGCGGACTGGGCTTCACCGGCCTCGAGAGGCAGCATCGCCGCCTCGCCGCGCCGGTTGACCTTGCGCATCTGGTCGATGAACAAGTGGTGCATGATCGTAAACAGCCACCTCCGGGGGCTTTCTCCAGTCTGCCAGTTGTCGAGCCGCACAAGCGCCCGCTCCAGGCAATCCTGGACAAGGTCGTCGGCGGAATCGCGGTCGCGCAGCAGCGAGCGCGCATAGCGCCGCAACCGCGGTATTTCGCTCAGGATCGCTGCCTTCTTGTCGTCCATGACCGCTTGTTTCGAGGTCGCTTTCCATCCGATAGAACGCGCCTTCCCGGCGCGGTGCAAGCAGTCAGCGCGAAGCGGCCAACCGCTGCGATTACCCAAGCACGCAGATAACGATGGCGCAGGGCGGTTTATTCCATGCCTCATTGGCGATTCGCAGCATGACGATTGAAAATTTCTTCAACCCACGTATATTCATATCGTATATTCCGAATATTCATATTGGAATATACGACATGGAGGTTGAAATTTGTCTTTGTATATCCGAGACGACGAGGTCGACGCGCTGGCTCGCCAGCTACAGTCGGCCATAAAGGCGCCCACAAAGACGGAAGCAGTGCGGATTGCGCTCAAACGTGAACTTGAGCGCGCGCAGGCTGTTCTTCCATTGAGCGAACGCGTCAAAAAATTTCAGGACGCTCTCAAGGCGCTCGGTCCAGACGACCCTGACTTCGACATGAAGAAATTCATGGACGAAGGATGGGGCGATCTTTGATGTTTCTCGATGCTTCCGCCATCATCGCGATCATTTCGGAAGAAGCAGATGCGCACCGTCTTCTCAAGAGAGTGGAATCTGCTGAGAAGCTCTATTTCTCGCCGAGTTCGGCATTCGAAGCGATCGTTGGGATAGCTCGCAGGAAATCCGTGGCGGAACGCGGCGACCAGGTTCCGACGCCGCCGGCCCTGATCGAACAATGTCAAACGATCGTCTTAGGCTTCCTGGCCGAACTCAAGGCGGTGGAGATTCCGCTGGACACGAAGATTCGAGAACTCGCGGTCAAGGCCGCCTACGATTATGGTCGATATTTCGGCCATCCTGCCAAACTGAATTTCGGCGACTGCTTCAGCTATGCGTGCGCCAAAGCCTACCGCGTGCCTTTGCTGTACAAGGGTGATGATTTCTCGCAGACCGATTTAGCCTGATCTATCCAGCCTCGGGTTTCGCCGCCCGCGTCAAAAGCCGCTGATAGAACAGGCCTATCCCGATCAGCACGGCGCCGAGACCGATGAAGGAGAGCGCGCGCAGCACGCCTTCCAGCTCCGACATGTCGAAGAGGAACACCTTCACCACTGCGACCGCGATCAGCACCGCGGACGCGATGCGCAGCACCTGCGATTTAAGCCAGACGCCGGCGGTGAGCAGCGCCACGCCGATGACCAGCCAGAGCGCCGAATACGTGTAGGTCTCGAGCTGGCCAAGCCCGCTCCACAAGGCGATGAACTCGCCCTTGAACAGGCGTCGCACCGACAGCGTCGCATAGGCGAAGGCAAGCAGCGAGGCGATCAGCGCCAGCATCGCCGCATACCATCGCGGGCGCTTGTCGCGGACATAGAGCGCCAGCGCGCCGGCGGCGATCGCCGGCAGCAGATAGGCGAGGAACAGAAGGTTGAAGACCGGGATCGTGCCGGTAGACTCGTCCGTCAGCAGCGGGTTCAGCACCACGAAATGCTGAACGGCGATCAACCCTGCCGAGACCACGCCGGCAGCCATCGAGCCATAGCGCAGAACCGGGCTTGGCGAGCGCATGTCGATGGCGACCAGTATGGCGCCGGCGCCAAGTGCGATCAGCGTGTAGATCGCCTGTTCGGCAAGTGTCACCGTGCCGGTGTCGATGACGCCGCCATGCATGGCGTGGCGCACCAGCATGGCAATGGCGAGCAGCGCGAACAGCGCCGAGGCCGCCTCCATGGCAAGGCGCGGCCGGCCGTTGGTGGTGCGGGCGAGTTGCCAGGCCGCGAAGCCGAAGGCGAGCGCCGGCACGCCATAGCCCGGCAGCAGCCAGTTGAAGACGGGCGTCCTGGACAGAAACGCCGCGCCGACGATGGTCGGATCGAAGGCGACGCGACCAAGCACGGCGACCGCCGCGGCAACCGCGATCCAGCCCAGCACGGGGTAAGACCGCCAGCGCGTGGCCAGCGCCGGCACGATCGCGGCGGCGGCGAGCAGCACGGTCGTCCAGCCCGAACCGAAGGCCATGTGCAGCATCAGGAGGCCGGCGACACCGGCTCCGCCGAGCGCGAACGACACGGCCGGGCCGCCGGCCAGCGGCGGCTCCTCGGCACGCGCGATCCATTCGCCGCCGGCGGCAAAGGCGAGCATCAGCAACAGCGCCGGCAGCGCGTAGCCGAAGTCCCGGTCGATATCGCCGAAGGTCAGCCACAGCGCCAGGAGCACCACCAGCGGAGCAACGACACCCCAGGCCGCCCAGCAAGCCGCGCGCACCGGAGCAGTGGCAGCGAAGCGGCGTGCCGCCCAGAAACCGGCGGCGAGGAAGATCAGGCCAAGCGCGATGCCGATGCGGAAAGTCAGCGTGTCGGACGACGCCAGGGGCCGAGCGTCCAGCCCGACATCGAGCGCGTCCGCCCCGATCGTCGCGGGCGGGATGATGCCGAGATAGATCAGCGCGGTCGCGATGCCGGCGGCAAAGACGAGCGGAAGCGCGCGCGGCCGGTAGAGCGCCACCGCGACCAGCGCGGCCAGGAGAACGGCGCCGTGCAGGGCATCGCCGGCGCGGGCAAAAGCCGGATCGACCGACAGGCCCAGCGCGCTCAACGCGATGAAGAAGCCGGGCACGATCGATGGCCAGTCGAAGCCGCGCGCCGCTCCGTCGCGGCCGGCGAGCCAGACGAAAGCCAGCACGGCCAGCGCGGCCAGGCTGATGAACAGCACTGCCGCGAGATTCACGTCCGACGCGTCGACCATGTAAAGAATGGTCCAGATGCCGGTGCCGGCGAAAGCCGCTGCCACGAGCGCCTTCCAGTCACGGATGCGGGCGGTTGCCGCGGTCGCCGCAAGCACGATCGCCAGATAGACGAACAGCGCCCAGGGATTGGGCGCCTGCGAGGCGACCAGCGCCGGCGTGGCCATGGCGCCGACGAGGCCGATGCCGGCCAGCGCCAGGCCATGCACGAGCGAAGCGCCGATGGTCGCGACGCCGATGACGCCAAGCAGCGCGAAGGCCGTCGCCGGACCGATGAAGCCATAGACGCCATGTGCCGCGTAGACCGTGCCAAACAGGATGAAGGCGCCGGCGGCCGTGAGGATGGCGGGAATATAGGCGCCGGCCGCGCCCTGCACCGGCACCTTGAAGCCGGTGCGGCGGATGAATTCGGCGCCGGCAATCAGCGCCAGGCCAAGGATGCCGGCCATGGTGAGACGTACGCCGGGGCCGAAAATGCCGGCCTCGATGGTGTAGCGGATCAGGAACAGGCCACCGAGCGCCAGCGCAATGCCGCCGACCCAGACCGCCCAGCGCGTGCCCAGCGCCGTTTCGACATCGGTCTGGCGCGCCGCCTTTGCGGGCGCGGGCGACCCTGCCGCAGGCGTTTCGCCGACGGGGGCAGGTTGCGCTGGTGCGGACGGCTCCGCGGATTGTGCCGGGCTCGTCTTGCCCTTCGTCCAGGGTCCAGCCACGGCCTCGCCTTCAATGGCCTCGGGCTTCGCGACGATCTCTTCGGCCGCGGTCGTGTCATCAGCCAATGGCGCGGCAGGTGCCGCGGGCGCCCTGGCCTCCTCTGGAACGCTTTCTTGCGAGGCATCAGCCGGCTTAGGCGCGGACAGCGAAGCATCCGACTGCATCAGGCCGCGCAGGACGGCGAGCTCGCGCTCGACCAGCGCGATGCGGTTCTGCTGGCGTGAAACGATGACGAAAAGAGCTATGACCGCGGCAATGGCAATCAGGCTGAAAAACATGGCGGTTTCCCTCAAAACCAGACCAGTCGTGGCCAACAAATGCGGCAATGAGACGGCTGGTCCAAATCAGCGTCTTGCCGACTAAAAGCGCGTCGCGCCGAAACGAATTCAGGCGACGCGCCCTTAGTCATTGTCTTGGTGCATGTCGTTCTCCCAAAACCGCTGCGCACTTTTGGGCGACATGCACTGACAAGATCGAGCATGTTTCGTGGCCGATTGCCAGCAACTTGCCGGTTTATCCAATGCCGGGCCGCCGGCGTTTGCCGATGAGATCGCGTGACTTCGGCCACGAAATACTCGTGCTATTCTCGTGCGGTCGAAGGAAATGCCGTGAGGTGACCGATGCCGCAGCGAAGTGCCGGTCTGCTGATCCACAGGCGCACTGCCGGTGTGTTCGAATTCCTTCTCGTCCACCCAGGCGGACCGTTCTGGGCGCGAAAGGATGAAGGCGCATGGTCTATCCCGAAGGGACTGATCGGCGACAACGAGGATGAGCTCGAAGCCGCCAAACGGGAAGCTGAAGAAGAGCTCGGCGTCGCCATCGACGGCGATTTCCAGCCGCTCGGCAGCTACAAGCAGCCTGGCGGCAAGATCGTGGTGGCGTGGAGCGTCGAGGCCGACGTCGACCCAAATGCCATCAAGAGCAACATGTTCACCATGGAGTGGCCGCCGAAATCGGGAAGCATGAAGGCGTTTCCCGAGGTGGATCGAGCCGGCTGGTTTTCAGTGCCCGAAGCCGGCCTCAAGATCCTGAAAGGCCAGCGCGCCATGCTCGACGATTTCCTGGAACGGCGAGGAGCGGATTAAGCGCCTTTCCCGCTACCCTGCTTCACCGGCAATCGCCCTCACCGCCGCATGATGCCGGCGCAGCGCGGCCAGGAAGCCGGCGCGGGCGTCGGGCGGCTCGAGGCCGCGCGGCTCGTAGACATGGCGGGTGAAGAAGAAGCCGCTCAGCCGGAAGGCGTCCTCAAGTGCTGCCGCATCGGCGCGCAGGCCGGAGCCGCGCTGGAGGAAGGCGGGCAGCACCAGCATCTTGTCGTGCCAGGGAGCGCCGGCGCCACGCGAGACCGCGCGTCCGGATTTCGGCGAGACATAGGCGAGATCCTGCCTGGTGCCGGTCGCCGCGCATTGGCTGAGGTCGAGGCCGAAGCCCAGCTCGTCGAGGATGAGCAGCTCGAAGCGCGCCACCAGCTCGCCCGCCGCATCGGCATCGCCGAGATGGGAAATCATCACGGCAAGCGCTTCATAGAGGCCGCCATGGGCGTCGCGCTCGGGCAGGAGCCTGAGATGCGCGGCCATGGTCTGCAGGCCGTACACGGCGACCGCGCTGTCCATCAGCCGCGCGGCGTTCATCTCGATCGCCTCGGCCTGGAAGATGCCGAGATGCTCGTCGAGCCGCGCCCGCCACAGAAGGTCGACGCGGTTGCCGGGCTGCAGCACCGGCTGCTGCTTGCGCGAGCGCCCTCCCCGCACAAGACCGAGATGGCGGCCGTGGGCGCGCGTCATCACCTCGAGGATGGCGCTGGTTTCGCCATGCTTGCGAGTGCCGAGAACAATTCCCTCGTCGCGCCATTCCATGAGCCGAGCTTTTCACCTGTTGCGCGGCGAAATCAAGATTGGCTGCCGAATAGGCCCTTTGGAACCGTCATCGCACGAGCTAGTTACTGCCTCTGTGCACATAAAGTTTATGTTGCTGACGCCAGGAGCCATTCATGCCCGAACAAACCACCAACAAAACTGATTTCTTCGACAAGGCGACCGAAGCAATCAAAGTGTCCGAGCGCGATTTCCAGCAAATCCTCAAATTGCTGGAACATCCTCCACGGCCCAACGATAAGCTACAGGCTGCGATCGCGGCTCTTCCTTGCACGTTGTGACGCTACCGGAATTGTCTCGCTAGCAAAGGGACCGTTGTAATCCGTATCACGCCCCATTTCCGATGGTCGGCAAGCACCTCATCGGTCGGTTGCGGGTCATTCATGTCGTCGTCCCAAAGCCGCTTCGCGCTTTTGGGCGAAATGCGTCAATGAGGAAACTCCAGGCCCATCTCGCGATAGCGTTCGGGGTCGTCGCCCCAGTTCTCGCGCACCTTCACGAACAGGAAGAGGTGCACCTTCTGCTCCAGGATGCCGGCGATTTCCATCCGCGCGGCCTGGCCGATGGCGCGGATCGTCTCGCCCTTGTGGCCGAGCACGATCTTCTTCTGGCTGTCGCGCTCGACATAGATGACCTGCTCGATGCGGACCGAGCCGTCCTTCTTCTCTTCCCATTTCTCGGTTTCGATATGGGAGGAATAGGGAAGCTCCTGATGGAGCCTCAGATAAAGCTTCTCGCGCGTGATCTCGGCCGCGAGCTGGCGCATCGGCAGGTCGGAGATCTGGTCTTCCGGATAGTACCAGGGGCCGGCGGGAAGCGTCTGGGCGAGATAGTCGAGCAGGTCCTTGCAGCCGGAGCCGGTCAGCGCCGACACCATGAAAGTGCGCTTGAACGGCACGCGTTCATTCGCGGTCGCGGCCAGTGCAAGAAGCGTCTCGGGCTTGACGCGGTCGACCTTGTTGAGGACCAGCAACATCGGCTGCCGCACGTCCTTCAGCCGGTCGAGGATGGTATCGGCATCCCCCCTTATGCCGCGCTCGGCATCGATCAGCAGCACCACGACATCGGCATCCTTGGCGCCGCCCCAGGCGGTCGTCACCATCGCCGTGTCCAGCCGCCGCTTCGGCTTGAAGATGCCCGGCGTGTCGACGAAGACGATCTGCGCGTTGTCATGCGTGGCGATGCCGCGCACGATGGCGCGGGTGGTCTGCACCTTGTGGGTGACGATCGACACCTTGGCGCCGACCAACTGGTTGACCAGCGTCGACTTGCCGGCATTGGGCGCGCCAATCAGCGCGACGAAACCGGAGCGGGTGTTGGGGGTCTCGGGAGATTGGTTTGCGGTCATGCCGCGCTCCATACGCCCTCGCGCAGCAAAAGAGTAGCCGCCGCGGCCTGCTCGGCCTCGCGCTTGGAGCGGCCACTGCCGGTCGCCGGAGCAAAAGAGCCGACCTTGACGCTTACGGTGAACAGCGGGTCGTGGTCCGGTCCCTCGCGGCCGTCGATCCGGTAGGCCGGCACGGCGCCGGCGGCTGCCTGGTGCGCCCATTCCTGCAATTCGGTCTTGGCGTCGCGCCGCGCAGCACCTATCGCCTGCGAGCGCGGTAGCCAGTAGCGGTGGATGAACGCGCGGGCAGTCTCAAGGCCACCATCCAGGTAAAGCACGGCAATCAGCGATTCCAGCGCATCGGCGCGCAGATTGGTGCGCTTGCGGCCTTCGAGGTTGCGCACGTCGGAGCCGGCTCGGACCAGTTCCGGCAGGCTGATCTCCTCAGCGATTTCGGACAGCGCCTCGGCATTGACCAGCGCGTTGAGACGCAGCGAAAGCTCGCCCTCGGCGGCATCGGGAAAGGCCGCGAGCAGCATGTCGGCAACGATAAGGCCGAGAACACGGTCGCCCAGGAATTCGAAACGCTCATAATCGATGCCGGCATGGGTCGAACGCGCGCTCGCGTGGGTCAGCGCGCGCTGCAGGCGCTGGCGGTCGGCAAAGACGTGGCCGGTACGCTCGACAAGCGCCTCGGCAAGGGCATCGGCGGTCAAACGCTTGCTAGCCGCCATGGCCTTACAGCTTGATCCCGAAAAGTGGGACCCGGTTTTTGGAGAAGATCAAGCTCCCACAAAAAGTTAGATCAGGATGGCGATTCAACGGAACGTCATCCTGATCTAATGGACGAATTGGAACAGGCGCCCGGCGCGCATCAGCGACGGCCACTTCCAGATCTCGAGCGGGCTCGCCTTGCCGGCGATCGAGAAGAAGATGAGATTGGCGCGGCCCACCAGGTTCTCGGCCGGCACGAAGCCGACGGTGAAGCGACTGTCGGAAGAATTGTCGCGATTGTCGCCCATCATGAAGTAATTGCCGGCCGGCACGGTCCATTCGCGCGTGTTGTCGCCGATCGAATTCGGCGTCAGGTCGAGCGTGTCGTAGCTGACACCGTTCGGCAGCGTCTCGCGATAGACGTCGACCGGCTGAGGCACTTCGGTGATGTCGGGATTTTCGATCTGGCCGGTCTTCACGCGCGGCACGCCGACGTCATTGATGAAAAGCTGGCCATCCTTAATCTGGATCTTATCGCCGGGCAGACCGACGACGCGCTTGATGTAGTCGACCGACGGATCCGGCGGGAACTTGAATACCACAACGTCGCCGCGCTTGGGCTCGGAGCCCCAGACGCGGCCGGAGAAGAGATCGGGACCGAACGGCAGCGAATAGCGCGAATAGCCGTAGGACCATTTGGTGACGAAGAGATAGTCGCCTTCGAGCAGCGTCGGCCGCATCGAGCCGGACGGAATTGAGAATGGCTGGAAGAGCAGCGTGCGGATGACGAGCGCGAGCAGCAGAGCCTGGATGATGACGGAGAAGGTTTCACCAAGCCCGCCGGATTTCTTCTGCGATTTTTCAGCCACGCTCATGTCGTCCTCGATTGTGCGATGTTGGTATAGAGTCTCGGCGCGCGCTGGGCAACGTCATGCCGCTCGTGGTCAGAGGGAATCAATGTGGCGCTTGTTCGGCGGGCACTGCCTCGATGATCACAAAGGCTTGAGCAAGCGGAAAATCATCGGTGATGGTGAGATGGATCAGCGCGCGGTGGCCTTTCGGCAGGATTTTCTCCAGCCTGGCCGCGGCGCCGCCGGTCAGCGCCATGGTCGGAGCGCCGCTCGGCAGGTTGATCACGCCCATATCGCGCCAGAACACACCCTCGGCCATGCCCGTACCCAGCGCCTTGGCGCAGGCCTCCTTGGCGGCGAAGCGCTTGGCATAGGAAGCGGCGCGGGCGGCACGCCTTTCCGACTTGGCCTGTTCGACCTCGGTATAGATGCGCTGGATGAAGCGCCGGCCGTGCCGCTCCAGCGATTTTTCGATGCGTCTGATGTCGATCAGGTCGCTGCCGATGCCGACGATCATTCCGCGGGCACTTCCGGTCCGCCTTGCCGCGCTTTCTTCTCGGCACGCTCGGCCATGCGCTTCTTGCGCTGCTCGCGAAACGCCGTCATGCCCCAGCGCGTGATGCCATAGAACAAGAGCCCGAAGATCAGGCCGAGCGGAACCGCGCCGATCAGCATCGGCTCCAGAACGGGGTGCCAGAGCTTCGCGAAGGAAAGCTTATGCATCATTTCGCCGAGTTGCTCGGGCGGCCCGTGCTTCGGCAGGTGCTCGCGCAGGAGCAACTTGCCGGTTTCCCAGGACGCGCCCCACAGAAGCGGGAAGGTCAGCGGATTGCCGAAGAACACGGCGCCAAGTGCCGCCGCGACCAGATTGCCTGCGATGATCCAGCACAGCACGGCGGCGACAATGAAGTGGAAGCCAAGCGGGAAGAAGGAGGCAAAAACGCCCGCGGCAACGCCGGCGGCGACCGAATGCGGCGTCGCCTTCAGCCGCAGGATGCGTTTGGAAAAATACTGCACGGAACGCGAGAACGAGCGGCGCGGCCATAGATAAGTACGCACCCGCTCCAGGAGGCCATCAGGCTCTCGGCGTCGAAAAAGCACTCTGTTCCAGTTCCCGGTCCAATACGCGCTGCCCCTGCCACCGGGTCGCGCCAAACTGTCTTGCGCTTCGAGGGCGCAGAGAGGCAACAAGACTAATATAGCGATAGCCAGGCCGCATAACAACGAAACGCCGTCGCGATGGTCTGCCGCAGGTGTAACAACAGCGTCATTCTGGCGAAACTGAGGAAAACAACCGGGATACGGAGCCGATGATCATCATTAGACCGGCGCGAGTCGAAGACGCCGAGGCACTGCCCCAGATCGAGCAGTCCGCCGGATTGGCGTTCCGCGCCATCCTCCAACTGGCATGGCTCGCCGATGGAGACAATGTCAGCGCGGAACGGCACCGCGCGCTGATCGCCGGGGGCGCTTGCTGGGTTGCCGCCGACAACAAGGACCGGCCGGTCGGATTCCTGAGCGCCGGGATCGAGGGCGATGCGCTGCATATCTGGGAGTTGGACGTGCGCCTAGACCGGCAAGCCTCGGGCATCGGCCGCGCTCTGCTTGAACGGGCGACCGCGGACGCCAAGCGGCTTGGCCTTGCGGCAGTGACGCTGACCACCTTTCGCGCCGTCGCCTGGAACGCGCCCTTCTATCGGAAATTCGGATTTCGTATCCTCGAAGGCGCCGGGATCGACGAACGGCTCGCAGGCCTGCTCAGCGACGAGGCCGAGCATGGCATGCCTTCGGACCAGCGCTGCGCCATGCGGCTCGATCTCAGTCGAGCGGATACTCGCTGATCTCAACCAGATTGTCGTCCGGATCGCGGAAATAGACCGACATCATCGGGCCGCGCGCGCCGGTGCGTTGGACCGGTCCGACTTCGATCGCCACGCCACTGGCTTCGAGGCTGGCCTGGACTTCGGCAAGCGGCACCGCCGCCACGAGGCAGAAATCGCCGGAACCCGGCGTCGGCGTCTTTGCCTTTGGCTCGAAAGTGCGGCCGACTTCGTGCAAGTTCATCTTCTGCGAGCCGAACACAAGCGCCGTCGGCCGGTTCGGCTCATCCAGGCGCCGCATGCCAAGCACTCGCCGGTAGAAATCGCAGGTCGCTTCAACCGAACGGACCGTCAGCACGAAATGGTCGATGCCGGCGATCATATCTATTGAGACCTCAGATGTTGCGGCTTCCCGGCTTAACGGCCGGAATGGCGGCAAGTTCCGGCGGCAGGCGGTCGGCGGGATAGGCGGGCACTTCATACTCGGCAAGCGCGATCAGCGGCACGCCGACATCGGTCTTGCCGGCCGAGCGGTCGATGATGCAGGCGGCCGC
The DNA here is from genome assembly GCF_053714275.1 of Mesorhizobium sp. Arg314. Classification (NCBI taxonomy): domain Bacteria; kingdom Pseudomonadati; phylum Pseudomonadota; class Alphaproteobacteria; order Hyphomicrobiales; family Phyllobacteriaceae; genus Mesorhizobium; species Mesorhizobium sp. Arg314. The sequence goes on from NZ_JBSKBP010000024.1 coordinate 46,206, forward strand.
CACCACCTCGGCGCCGAGCTCGCGCAGGCAGTCGATCGTCTCGCGGATTGAGAGCCCCGTGGTGACGATGTCCTCGACGATGACGACGCGCGATCCCTTGGCGATCTCGAAGCGGCGGAGCCTGAACTCGCCCCCTTCCCGCTCGACCCAGATCGCCGGCGCGCCGAGATGGCGCGAGGTTTCATAGGCCGGTATCAGGCCGCCGATGGCCGGGCCGACGACATAGTCGATCCTGCCCGGCACCGCTCTGCGGATTTTCTCGGCCAGCGCCTTGCACAGGCGCTCGGTCTTGTCGGCATGCATGAAGACGCGCGCCTTCTGCAGGAAGACCGGGCTGCGCAGGCCAGACGTCAGGATGAAATGACCCTCGAGAACGGCGCCGGCCTCGCGGAAAATGCCCAGCACTTCGTCGGTGTTCATCGTTCGCTCCATGTCCATGCTGAGTGGTAGTGAGTAGTGGGTAGTGGGTAGTGGGTAGTAGGTAGTAGGTAGTGGGTGGTAAGGTAGTTTTCTTTAACTATTCACTATTCACTATTCACTACTCACTACTCACTACTCACTACTCACCACTCACTATTCACTATTCACCCGTTGACACGCCGCGCATCGCTGACGCTCGAATTGTCCTTGAGCTGCGACAGCAGCCGGTTGAGATGCTTCAGGTCCCAGACTTCGAGATCGATCAGCATCTCGGTGAAATCGGGCGCCGTGCGTATCATCGACAGCGTGTGGATGTTGGCGTCGTTGGACGCGACCACCTGGGCGATGTCGGCCAACGAACCCGGTGCGTTGATGGCGGTGACCGAGATGCGCGCCGGGAAGCGTTCCTTGGTGCGCTCGTCGATATCCCAGCGCACGTCGATCCAGCGCTCGGGCTGGTCGTCGAAGGCCTGCAGCGCCGGCGACTGGATCGGATAAATGGTGATGCCGGTTCCCGGCTGGATGATACCGACGATGCGGTCGCCGGGCACAGCACCCTCCGGCGCGAAGCGCACCGGAAGGTCGCCACGCACGCCGCGGATCGGCACCGCGCCGTCGCGCGGCTGGTCCTTGTCCTTGCGCGCGGCGCGACTGCCGGGCATCTGGAACAGCATGCCGGCGGCATTGCGGATCTTCGACCAGCCCTCCTCGCGCTGCTTGGGCGCCGCGACGGTGACGCGCTCGTCCTTATAGTCGGGGAAAACCGCTTTCATGACGTCGGTGGAGCTCAGCTCGCCGCGGCCGACCGAGGCCAGCACATCCTCGATATCCTTGCGCGCCAGCCGGTGCAGCACCGGCTTCAGGCTCTCCTTGGTGAATGTCTTGCCGGCGCGCTCGAAGGCGCGTTCCAGGATGCGGGCGCCGAGGCCGGAATATTGCTTGCGGATCGCATTCTTGGTGGCGCGGCGGATGGCGGCGCGCGCCTTGCCGGTGACCACGACCGATTCCCAGGCGGCGGGCGGCACCTGCGCCTTGGAGCGGATGATCTCGACCTCGTCGCCGTTCTTCAGTTCCGTCATCAGGGGCATAATGCGGCCATTGACCTTGGCGCCGACGCAGGTGTCGCCGACATCGGTGTGGACGGCATAGGCGAAGTCGATCGGCGTGGCGCCGCGCGGCAGCGCGATCAGCATGCCCTTGGGCGTGAAGCAGAAGACCTGGTCCTGGAACAGCTCCAGCTTGGTGTTCTCGAGGAAATCCTCCGGATTGTCGCCTTCGGCCAGCTGCTCGATGGTGCGCCGCAGCCAGGCGTAGGCATTCGTCTCCTTGGAGATCGCATGGCCGGCGCCGTTCATCTTGCCGCCGCTATCCTTATAGATCGAATGCGCGGCGACGCCGTATTCGGCGATCTTGTTCATCTCCCTGGTGCGGATCTGCAATTCGACGCGCTGGCGCGACGGGCCGACGATGGTGGTGTGGATCGAGCGGTAGTCGTTCTGCTTAGGCGTCGAGATGTAATCCTTGAAGCGGCCGGGCACCATCGACCAGGTGGTGTGGATGGCGCCAAGCGCGCGGTAGCAATCGTCTACCGAATCGACGACGACCCGGAAGCCGAAAATGTCGGAGAGCTGCTCGAAGGAGAGCGCCTTGGCCTCCATCTTGCGGAACACCGACCACGGCTTCTTCTGCCGGCTTTTCACGCCCGCCTTGATGGCGTGTTTTTCGAACAGGCCCGACAGCGCCGTCTCGATCTCCTGCAAGACGCCCTTGTTGCGCTCGAAAATCTCGGCAAGCCTCGCGGTAACGGCGCGATAAGCCTCCGGATTGATGTAACGGAAGGCTATTTCTTCCAGTTCCTCGCGCATGCCTTGCATGCCCATGCGCCCGGCTAAAGGCGCATAGATGTCCATCGTCTCCTCGGCGATGCGCAGGCGCTTGGACTCGGGCATATGGTCGAGCGTGCGCATGTTGTGCAGGCGGTCGGCGAGCTTGACCAGAAGAACGCGAATATCCTCGGAGATCGCGAGCAGAAGCTTGCGCAGATTCTCGGCCTGCTCCGCCTTCTTGGAGACGAGGTCGAGTTTTTTCAGCTTGGTCAGGCCTTCGACCAGCTTGCCCATCTCCGGACCGAACAGTTCGTCGATCTCGGCCCTGGTCGCCGTCGTGTCCTCGATCGTGTCATGCAGCAGGGCAACGGCGATGGTCGCCTCGTCCATATGCATGTCGGTGAGGATGGCGGCGACTTCGAGGGGATGCGAGAAATAGGGATCGCCCGAGGCGCGCTTCTGGTGGCCATGCTTTTGCATGGCATAGACATAGGCCTTGTTGAGCAGCGCCTCGTTGACGTCAGGCTTGTAGCGCTGGACGCGCTCGACAAGCTCATACTGACGCATCATGGGCGGGATCTCGCGGTGCTGAAATGAATGATGCGCCGCACCAAGGTGCGACGCATCCCATAGATAGCCACGAAACTCACGAGACGGAAGTGCCGGATGCTTGATCCAGGCAAGTTCCGGGAAGCTTAGTAATCGTCGCTCTTTTCCGGCGGTACGAGACCTTCGATGCCGGCGAGCAGGTCTTCCTCGCTCATGCGGTCGAAAGTGACGTTCTCCTCGGCGTCGTCGGCGTCGGCTGCAACGGCGGTCGCGCCGGTCTGATCGGCGATCGCCTCGCCCTCGGCCTCCGGCTCGTCGACCTCGACATGCTTCTGCAGCGAGTGGATCAGGTCTTCCTTGAGGTCGTCGGGAGACAGCATCTCGTCGGCGATCTCGCGCAGCGCGATGACCGGGTTCTTGTCATTGTCGCGCGGAACGGTGATCTGCGCGCCCTGGCTGATCTGACGGGCGCGGTGGCCGGCGAGCAGCACGAGTTCAAAACGGTTGTCGACCTTGTCGATGCAATCTTCAACGGTTACGCGGGCCATGGACTGCCCCTTTCATGCGATGGATTTGATGGAAAGCTGGCGCGCTCCATAACGCGGGCGCGGCCGAAATACAAGCTTTATGGCGGCGGCGTCAGCTTTGCGGACCTTTGCCCGGCTCATCATCGAACCGCGCCATGATGAAGCTCACATAGTCGCGATCACAATTGCTTGCAATGCGGGGCCCTGCCCTTGGATATCCACAAATCTCGCGTTATCTCGGATGTGACGGTGCCAAGGCCCATTTGTCGGACCTATTCGTCAAACGCTTTTAGACGACAGAAATTTTCGAAAGGGATGTTTTTCAATGTTCGATCCTCGTGAAAAGATCGCTCTTTTCATCGACGGCGCCAATCTCTATGCCACGTCGCGCGCGCTGGGCTTCGACATCGACTACCGCAAGCTTCTGTCGAGCTTCCAGAAGCGCGGCTATCTGCTCAGAGCCTACTATTACACCGCGCTGGTCGAGGATCAGGAATATTCCTCGATCCGGCCGCTGATCGACTGGCTCGACTATAACGGCTTCAAGGTGGTGACCAAGCCCGCCAAGGAATTCACCGACTCGACCGGCCGCCGCAAGATCAAGGGCAACATGGACATCGAGTTGACCGTCGATGCGCTCGAGCTTGCCGACGTCGTCGACCATTATGTGATCTTCTCCGGCGACGGCGACTTCCGCACGCTGGTCGAGGCGCTGCAGCGACGCGGTCGCAAGGTGTCGATCATCTCGACCATGGCTTCGCAGCCGCCGATGATTTCCGACGACCTGCGCCGCCAGGCCGATCATTTCATCGACCTGATGACGCTGAAGAACGAAGTCGGACGCGACCCGTCCGAGCGGCCCGCGCGCCGGCCGGAACCTGCCGAAGTCGACGAGGACGATTATTGACGGGGCGGCGGCGTTGTCCGCCGTGCCCTGCCCCGAACCCGATCATGACTGCCCGCTTTGCCCGCGGCTGCATGATTTCATCGCAGGCTGGCGCGGGCGCGAGCCGGGGTGGTTCAACGCGCCGGTGCCGACCTTCCTGCCGCCGGAGGGTGAAGCCTCTGTCCGCCTGCTGATCGTCGGGCTGGCGCCCGGCCTGCGCGGCGCCAACCGCACGGGACGCCCCTTCACCGGCGACTACGCCGGCGATCTGCTCTACGGCACGATGATCGCGCAGGGCCTGGCCCGCGGCGAGTTCAAGGCGCGACCGGACGACGGGCTTGAGCTTGTCGGCACGGCCATCACCAACGCCGTGCGCTGCGTGCCGCCGGAGAACAAGCCGGTCGGCGCCGAAATCGCCACCTGCCGGACCTTTCTCAAGCCGACCATCGCGCGCTTTCCCAATCTGCGCGCCATCCTGACGCTGGGTTCGATCGCACACCAGTCGACGGTGCGGGCGCTGGGCGGACGCGTCGCCGCCATTCCGTTCCGTCATGGCGGCAGGCAGGAGGCCGGCGGCATCGCGCTGTTTTCCAGCTATCACTGCTCGCGCTACAACACCAATACGGGCGTGCTGACGGAAGCAATGTTCGTGAGCGTGTTCCAGGAAATCGCGGCGTTCCTGAAGGACTAGATTCAAGCGTCCTCCGGTGGGCCGACGCCGGCTCACACCGGCAGCAGCGCGTCCGGCTTCACGTCGCCGATCGAGGCGTAGGTATGTGTCTCCTTCACCCCCGGCAGCGGTAAGATGACCCGTGTCAGAAAATCCTGATAGGCGGCCATTTCCGAAATTCGCGCCTTTACCAGATAGTCGAAACCGCCGACGACCATGTGGCACTCGAGAACCTCGGGCGCCTTGGTCACCGCTTCGGCGAAGCGTTCGAAAATATGAGGCGCCGTGTGATCTAGTCGTACCTCGATGAAGACGAGCGTGCCGCGTCCGATCTTGGCAGGGTCGAGCACGGCCCGGACCGCGGTGATGTACCCTTCGCGGAACAGCCGCTTCACCCGCTGGCTCGTGCCGGTCGGCGACAGGCCGACACGCGCCGCCAGGTCAAGCGTGGTGCGGCGTCCATCCTCCTGCAGCAGCCGAAGAAGATTGCGGTCGACGCCGTCGAGACCACCCACTTCAGGATTCACTTTGGAACTGCCTTTCCAGTGTGAATTCCACTACCATTTTCCAAAAAGAGCGTATTTCAACGCTATGGCCTGAGCAATAGCCTGCGCATTCGTCACAGCGGTGGAGACGGTCTCCATCTCGGACGACATATGGGTGGCAGGTCGTGGCAGACGCAGGGGACGCAGGAAACACGAGACTGGCGATTATCGCCGGCCTCACCATGATCGGCATCTACGCTATCCAATTCGTCGCGGCTCGCTTCAGCCTCAGGGAGCATCTGACGGCGACAGATCTGGCCGCCTTGCGCTTTGGCGGCGCGGGGGTGGTCTTTGTGCCGATCGTCTGGCGCGGCGGCTTCGCGCCCATGAGGGCGCTGGGTTGGCGACGGGCACTGGCATTGGCGGCACTGGCCGGCTTGCCTTATCCGTTGATCATCAACTGGGGTCTGACCTATGCGCCTGCCGCCCACGCGGCGGCGCTCTGTCCCGCGTCGATCGTCTTCTTTTCGTTCCTGCTGTCGCGCGTCTTCTTCAATGACGGCGCTTCGCAACGGCGCACAATCGGCGTCGTTGCGATCATCGCCGGGCTGTTGCTGTTCATCGCGGCGGCGCGTGACGCCGCCAACGGCGTCCTCATCGGCGACGTTCTGTTCATCGGATCGGGCCTCATGTTTTCGACCTATGCCGTTCTCGTGAGGCTCTGGCGTGTCGATCCGGTCACGGCGACGGCTGCTGTCGTGCTGCTGTCGTGCCTACCGTTGCCGGTTCTCTATCTCTTCGCACCAAGCCATATCCATGCCGCGGCGGCCACGGAGATCGCCGGCCAGATCGTGATCCAGGGAATTCTGGCCGGCGCGGCAGCCATGTTCCTCTATACTTATATCGTGCGGCAATTGGGACCGCAGACGGCATCGCTGTTCCTGCCCGGCATACCGATCGCCACGGTCATTGTCGGCATGGCGGTACTCGGCGAAACGCCGATGACGATCCAGTTCGCAGCCATCGCCATCATGGTAGCGGGAATGGCCTTCTCGGCGATCGGGACACGCACCGCCAGCGCGAGCCTGAATGCACAAGCGTCAGGCGGATCGTGAGACTTTTCAGCGATATACGCAAAATACTGCGGATACAGATTCGGGGTTTGCGGCCGGGCAACTCACTGCGGCGGCGCGAACAATTCGGCCAGCGTCTCGCGACTGCCCTTCAGGACGTTGAGATCGACATCGCCTTTGATGCCGTCGACGCGGCCCATATTGTGATACTGCCAGTAGATCCAGTCGTTCTCGCTCGGCCTCATCGCCAGTGACCGCAGCCAGCGCTGACGGCTAAGGATGCTGCCGGAATAGGCTTCGGCCGCCTCGTCGGTCAGATAGAAAATCGCCTGCTTGCCGAAAGCCGTCTCGACCGGGCCGAGGAAAGCGGCAAGCTCGGCGTTCAACTGCTGCGGAGACGGACGTTGCGGGCAATTGCCGCCGAACTCGATATCGACCACGGGCGGCAAAAGCGCTTCGCCGTGCGGCACCACCGAAATGAAGTTCCTCGCCTGATCGGCGCCAGGGCGGCAGAAGGTGAAGAAGTGATAGGCGCCGACCGCAAGGCCGGCGGCGCGCGCCTCGCGCAGATTGGTCGCGAATTGGGTATCGACATGGGTGCCGCCTTCGGTCGCCTTGATGATGGCGAAGGCGACATCGTCGGCCGCGACGCGCTGCCAGTCGATGCTGCCCTGGTGATGCGAGACGTCGATCCCCCGGATCGGGAACTCGCTACGGTCGGGTGAAAAGCCACGGAACCAGAAGAAGGCGCCCGCCGCGACGGCGCAGGCGACAACCGCGCCGGCAAGGCCCCAGAAAACAATCCGCTTCCCCAAGACCATCCCCCTGTCGGAACCTTGGAATTGCTCTAGCGTGCGCGCCGGAACAGAGAACCGGCCGGTGGCTTTTTTCAGGCGCATCCCGACGGCGGCGAAAGCTCAGCCGCGCTCCTTGAGCAGCCGGCCCTTCTCGCGCGACCAGTCGCGCTGCTTTTCGGTCTCGCGCTTGTCGTGCAGCTTCTTGCCGCGGGCGACAGCGAGCAGGAGCTTGGCGCGACCGCGGTCGTTGAAATAGATTTTCAGCGGCACCAGCGTCATGCCTTCGCGCTCGACGCTTTGCGAGAGCTTGGCCATCTCGCGCTTCGAGACCAGCAATTTGCGGCGGCGGCGCGGCTCGTGGTTGAAGCGGTTGGCCTGCAGATATTCCGGCAGGTAGGAATTGATCAGCCAGATCTCGCCGCCCTCGGCCGAGGCGTAGCTCTCCTGAATGTTGGCCTGGCCCTGGCGCAGCGACTTGACCTCGGTGCCGGTCAGCACCAGGCCGGTCTCGATCGTATCGAGCACCTCGTAGGAAAAGCGCGCCTTGCGGTTTTCCGCAACGGTCTTGTTGTTGGGATCGGCTTTCTTGACTTGATTCATAATGCGGAGAGGTGGCGCCTCATTCCTAATTAATCAAGCCGGCGTGCTTCATCGCCTGATCGATCTTCTCGGCGGTCGACGCCTCGATCGTCACCAGCGGCGAGCGCAGCACGTTCTCGACCTTGCCGAGCTTCGACAGCGCGTATTTGGCGCCGGAAACGCCGGGCTCGATGAAGATCGCCTTGTGCAGCGGCAACAAGCGGTCCTGCAGCTCGAGCGCCTTGGCGCTGTCGCCGGAGAGTGTCGCCTCCTGGAACTCGGCGCAGAGCCGCGGCGCGACATTCGAGGTAACGGAGATCGCGCCGACGCCGCCATGGGCATTGAAGCCGAGGGCGGATGCATCCTCGCCGGAGAGCTGGATGAAATCCTTGCCGCAGGTTATGCGCTGCTCGGAGACGCGCTCGACCTTGCCGGTCGCGTCCTTGACGCCGGCGATGTTCTTGAAGTCGTGGCGCAGCCTGCCCATCGTCTCCGGCGTCATGTCGATCACCGAACGCGGCGGGATGTTATAGATGATGATCGGCAGCTTGGTCGCCCTGGCGACGGCGGCGAAATGCTCATAAAGGCCACGCTGCGTGGGCTTGTTGTAGTAAGGCGTGACGACAAGGGCAGCATCGGCGCCGGCCCTTTCGGCATATTGCACCAGCCCGACCGCTTCCTCGGTGTTGTTGGAGCCGGCCCCGGCGACGACCGGAACACGGCCCTTGGCCACCTCGATGCAGACCTTGACCACCTGGCGGTGCTCATCATGCGACAGCGTCGGCGACTCGCCGGTGGTGCCGACCGGGACGAGGCCCTTGGTGCCCTCGGCGATCTGCCATTCGACGAAAGCGCGAAAGGCTTTCTCGTCGAAGCGCCCGCTCTTTTCGAACGGTGTAACGAGCGCGGTCAGCGAGCCTCTCAGCATGTCGTCAAAACTCCTTGGAACTTTGTTTATGCATGTCGTTGCCCCAAAACCGGTTCCCACTTTTGGGCGACATGCGTTTTCGTTCGTTGATGCATATCGTCATCCCAAAACCGGTACCCACTTTTGGGCGACATGCGTTTTCGTTGGTTGATGCATGTCGTCATCCCAAAACCGGTACCCACTTTTGGGCGACATGCGTTTTCGTTGGTTGATGCATGTCGTCATCCCAAAACC
>NZ_JBSKBP010000024.1:55278-61817 GCF_053714275.1 Mesorhizobium sp. Arg314
CGGTACCCACTTTTGGGCGACATGCATTGGCGTTTTATTTGTGCGCCTTCTAACCGAAAGCGAAGCCGCGCACCATAGTCTCGACATGGTTCAGCGGCAAGCATCGGCGTAGTGCCAGCAAGCGCAATTCGAACGGCCTCGATAACCTTTTGTTTACGAGCCCTTCACGACCTAAGTTTAGGCTCTCGTTCGGGCTCTTGAGTCCCCCACGCCTGCTGACGATGTGCTAGGATTGCGACAATGCCGACGAGGCGGCCCCATCTTTTCGCGCTTTTGGGTGCGATCGCCGCGCTGACGCCCACCATGGCGATCGGCGGCAGCGTCGATGCGCGCGTGACGGCTTCCATCCCAGCGCCCGACGCGCCGGATGCGCCCGGTCAGACTGCGACGGTCCCCTCCTCCGACATAGCGCAACTGAAGAGCGGGCTCGACGCACTCGCCGCCAACAACATCGCCGGCGCGCGCAACGCGCGCGACACGCTGCCTGCCATTTCGCTCGACCGGCACATCCTTGCCTGGGCGGTCGCGCTTTACGGCGGCGACCAGGTGCCGAGCGGCGAGATCGCCGATGCGGCCAAGATGCTGCCGGGATGGCCGGGAACGATCGCGCTGCGCAAGAACAGCGAGCGCGCGCTCTACCGCGAGAATCCGCCGCCGCAAGTGGTGGCGCAGGCCTTCGGCCGCAGCCAGCCGCTGACGCCGGAGGGCGTGATCATCCTCGCCCGCTCGCAGATGGCGCTGGGCAACCAGGCCGCGGCGCGCGCGGTGCTGGTGCCGTTCTGGCGCACGGAGAAGCTGGAAGCAAAGGACGAGGCGACCGTCATCAAGGAATTCGGCGCGGTGATCCCGGCGGCGGACCATCGCTACCGCATGGAGCGCATGTTTTATGCCGACCGGCCGTCCTCGGCGCTGCGCGTTGCGGGTCTCGCCGGCGCGCAACCCCTGGCGGATGCCTGGGCGGCGGCCGACAAGGGCGACAAGAACGCCGCCAAGCTGTTGAAGGCGGTGCCGGCGGCGCAGCGTTCGGCCGGCTATTTCTTCGCCGAGGCGGAATATCTGCGCAAGCAGCAGAAATTCGCCGATGCCGCTTCTGTCGTGATGAAAGCGCCGACCGATCGCGATTCGCTGGTCGACCCCGATGCCTGGTGGGTCGAGCGTCGCGTGCTGTCGCGCGAGCTGGTCGACCAGGGCGACATGAAGACCGCCTACAAAATTGTCTCCGTGCACGCCGCCGAGAGCACGCAGAACGCCGCCGAGGCCGAATTCCATGCCGGCTGGTATGCCTTGCGCGGCCTCAACGACCCGGCGACCGCCGCCGGGCATTTCACGCGCATCACCGAGCTCGCCCAGGGACCGGTCTCGCTGTCGCGCGCCTATTACTGGCTCGGGCGCGCGGCGGAAGTCGGCGGTCCGGGCAGCGCCAAGGATTATTTCACGCGCGCAGCCGGCTACGGCACGACCTTCTACGGCCAGCTCGCCGGCGAGCGCGTGGGCTTGCGGACCCTCAACATCGTCTATCCGAAACCGAGCGCGGCCGACCGCCAGAGCTTTGACGGCCGCGAGGCGGTCAGCGCGATCAAGCGGCTGCAGGAAGCGGGCTATGACCGCTACGCCGAGACGCTGTACCGTGACCTTGCCGGGCAGCTGACCAGCCCGGGCGAGCTGGCGCTGCTGGCGCTGCTGGCGGAAAAGCAGGGCAACCATTTCATGGCGCTGAAGATCGGCAAGATCGCCGCCCAGCGCGGCATCGATGTCGGCGCGCTGTCGCATCCGCTCGGCGTCATCCCCGATTCGGCCAATATCTCCGGGTCCGGCAAGGCGCTCGCCTACGCCATTGCCCGCCAGGAAAGCGAGTTCAATGTCGGCGCCGTTTCCAGCGCCGGCGCGCGCGGCCTGCTGCAGTTGATGCCGGGCACGGCCAAGCAGTTGGCAAAGAAAGCCGGCGTGACCTTCTCGCAGGCGCGGCTGACGACAGATGCCGGCTACAACGCGACGCTGGGCTCGGCCTTCCTCGGCGAGCAGCTCGACCGCTTCGGCGGCTCCTATGTGCTGACCTTCGCCGGCTACAATGCCGGCCCCAACCGCGCCGCCCAATGGATGGCGAAATACGGCGACCCGCGCAGCAAGCAGGTCGATGAGGTGGTCGACTGGATCGAGCGGATTCCCTACACGGAAACAAGAAGTTACGTGCAGCGCGTGATGGAGAATTACGAGGTCTACAAGATGCGTATTTCAGGCAAGTACGACATCGTGGGGGATCTGGTGAACGGGCGGAGCTGAGGAGCTTTTCCTTCTCCCCTTGTTGTGGGAGAAGGTGGATCGGCGCGATAGCGCCGAGACGGATGAGGGGTGTTCCAGCGGAGTGAGACGTCGGCGTTCCCTGGAGCACCCCTCATCCGTCGCCTTCGGCGACACCTTCTCCCGCAAGGGGAGAAGGAAAGAACTCCCCATTTGACGTTCCCTGCTCTCGGTTATAGCTGTCGGTCATCCCAGCGAGGAGCGGCATTGCGATGGCGAGCGACGAAGGTTTCTCCGACTTCTTCTATACTGCGCCCGACGGCCTGAAGCTTCATGCTCGGACATATGGCGAAGCGAATGCGGATACCTGGCCGGTCGTCTGCCTGCCCGGCCTCACCCGCAATGCCCGCGACTTCCATGAGCTCGCGCTCTATCTTTCCCAGAAGGCAGAGAACCCACGCAAGGTCATCGCCTTCGATTACCGCGGTCGCGGCCAATCCGACTACGATCCCGACATCGGCCACTATAATGTCGGGGTCGAGGCCGGCGACGTGCTTGCCGGATTGTCGGCACTCGGCATCGAACAGGCCGCCTTCATCGGCACCTCGCGCGGCGGCCTGATCATCCATGTGCTCGGGGCGCTGAAGCCGGCCGTGCTGAGGGCCATCGTGCTCAACGATATCGGCCCGGTAATCGGGGCGGAAGGCCTTGCCCATATCCGCTCCTATCTCGACCGCGCACCGAAACCGAAGACATTCGCAGAAGCGGTGGCAGCGCAACGGCGCGTGCACGGCGCCGATTTCCCCACGCTCACCGACGCCGACTGGGCACGCATGGTGACGGCAATCTGCCGCGAGACGGACGCCGGCTGGGTTCCGGATTTCGATCCGGCCCTGGTCGACACGCTGGCCGGCGCCGATTTCAACAAGCCGCTGCCGGATTTGTGGCCGCAGTTCGACGCACTCGCCGCCCTGCCGCTGCTTGTGGTTCGCGGCGCCAACTCGAAACTTCTGTCCGCGGCGACGCTTGAGGAGATGCGCAGGCGGCATCCCGGCATGGAGGCGATCATCGTCGAAGGCCAGGGACACGCGCCCTTCCTGGAAACCGGCGTCCTGCCGGAACGGATCGCGGCGTTCCTCGGTCAAGTCGAAAATCAAGTCAAACAAAAGTAAAAGCCCGAGACCATCAGTCCCGGGCTTTGCCGCTAGAGCATTTCACCGTTTCACGGAAACGGTGAAATGCTCTATCTGTTTGTTTTGACGCAATTCGGGACGGAAGACCGTTACACACTTTTCCTGGGATTGCTCTAAAATATAGATTTTCGGCGCCAGCGAGTCTGATCCGATCGGCCTATTCGCGTTTCGATCGCTTGCGGGGCGCCTTGGCCGCTGCGGGCTTTTTCTCTTTCCGAGCCGACGAGACGGAAGTCGGCGTCGTAAGAGGCGAAGCAAACACCGAACCTTCCGCCGAGCGCGATGACGCCTCATCGCCGCGCGGCTTTTCGAGAACGACGACGCAGCCATCGAGATCGTTGGTGGCCAGATGCGCGTAACGCATGGTCATCGACAATGTCTGGTGGCCCAGCCACATCTGAACGCGCCTTATGTCGATACCACCTTGCACGAGGCGTGAAGCGCAAGTGTGACGCAGGATGTGCGGCACCACCTGCTCGTCGGCGCCGAGACCGACTTCCGTCTTCGCCTCGTTCCAGATCGCGCGGTACTGCGCCTGGGTGAGCTTGGTGAACGGGCCCTTCGGCCGCCGTCCTTCCGCGTTCGGCGGCAGCTTGATCACTTCCTTGACGCGTTCGGTCATCGGAATGGTGCGGCTGCGGCCGGATTTGGTGATCCAGAAGGAGACCCGGTGTTCCTGGATGTCGTTCCAGATCAGGCCGAGCGCCTCGCCGAGGCGACAGCCTGTGTCGACCAGGAAGACGGAAAGCCGGTAGGCATCCTCGCTGCGACTCTTCATCGCCGCGAACAACCTCGCCTCTTCGTCCCTTTCGAGGAAACGAATCCGTCCCGCCCGCTCCTTCTGGCGGCGAAACTCGGGCAGGCTATGGATATCTCCCATCTTATGAGCCTTGCGCAGCAATTTGCTGAGGGCAGCCATCTTGCGATTGATGGTTGCGTTGCTGTTGCCGCGCTGGCGCAAGGTACCGATAAGATTGTCCAGGGTGTTCTGGTCAAAGGTGCTGAAACGTTCTCCCAGAAGGATCTCGTCTATTTCACCGATGAAAGAGCTGACATTGTATTTATGTCGCCCGTCATCCCAGAGTATATCCCGATAAGCTGCGAAAAGCTCTCCGACCCTGTACGATTTTACTTCTCTGACCTTGTTGTATGTGTATCGAATGTTAGAATTGTGAGAAGAAAAACTCGCAAAGTGAATAGAGGACCCCCCCTCTTGAATCGCTTCGTTCGTCATTTTTTAGCCACCCCCCCGAGTGGATAGGCACAGCTACCCGCTTGGAAGGGTCCTTTCAAGAGTTTCTGTCCGGCAAAAATGATGTCCATCCGCCAGGCGGCGAATCCCACGGAACCATTTCACGGACTTCAGCTACCGGTACCCCCTTTTCGTCTTTCGTTTGCCCTCACCCAATCGCGAAACAAACAGCCCGGGCGTGAAAGCGCCCGGGCTGGATTTCACTGTATAAGTCCAGCCCTTAGAACGAGCGCTGGAAGCGAAGGACACCGCCGAACCCATCGCTGCTGACGGCGCGATAGTCGCTCTTGGCGTGATTGACATAGTCAACTTCACCGATGACCTTGAAGCCTGGCACGACAGTGTAGGCTACGTTAGCCGCCACGCCGAGGCTCTTGCCTTCATCATAGGAGACCTGAGCGTTGAACGACGTCTTCTCGTTGAACTTGTAGGTGCCACCACCATAGACCGCCCAGTTGCCCTCCCAATTCTTGAAGAAGTTGTGGATGCGGTTGCTCTCCGAGCCGTAGTTGACCATAGCCCACAGCGAGAGCTCGTTGGTGGCATTCACGTCCAAGCGAACCTTGGCGCCCCATTCTTCCCACACGCTGTCGTAGACTCCAGTCGCACTGATCGCGCCCCAGCCCTGTGTGTATTTCACACCGCCGACGACATGCGGAACATAGCTGTCGACCGTATTGTCACCCGAGCCCTGTTCGAGCGAGATCACAGCCGAGAAACCGTTGCCGGCATCGAAATAGTATTGGATCACACCAGTATCGAAGTCGCCGCCGTAGCCGACGAGCGAGTCTTGGATCACCTCGCCGGCGTAGCCGCTGAACGTGTTCCAGGCCGACTCGTCCTTACCAACGCGGAAGCCACCAAGCTGGATCCAGGCGAAGTTCAGCGTGACGTCGCTGTTACCAGCCACCGCAAAATCGCCTTCGTCAACCTCTTTGGTGGCCGGGTCGTCTTTGGTACGTTTGGTTTGCCAGTTGAAGCGGGTCTCGGTGTAGGTCTTCAACGTGCCGAGCTCGGTTTCCTGGCCGGTCCAGGTCCTCAGCGAGAGGCGAGCGAGCTTCTTGTAGGTATCGTTGAACGAACGAGGATCAGAGCGATCCTTGACGTCCGTAAGGCCGTTAACGTCGCCCACGCCGATGTCGTAACGGACATAGCCGCCGATGCGCAGGCAGGTTTCGGTGCCCGGGATGTAGAAGTAGCCGGCGCCGTAGACGTCGCAGATCTTGACGTATTCGGCCGGTTCCGGCTCGGCGACCGTCACCGCGTCGGCGGCGCGAGCACCGGAAACTGCGATCAGGGCCGCAGCTGAGCCGAGAAGAAGGCTCTTGATGTTCATTTTCTGACCTCCAGTCAGAATCGACCGGAAGAGTTGAGTTCACCCGAGTGTCAGCGTCATCAGCGCTTTGTTATTGCTATGTTTTTGCCTGTTTGAACGCTACCAGAGGCGTTTGCCGGCGAACGCATGGCCGGATCCGGATTTGAGATAGCGCTCGAAAGAAGTCGCTCTGGCTCGGCTTGAAAAGGCCACGTAGGTCACGATTCGCCACGGGAGAAACTTGGAAGTGTGACCGGACTTTCCGGCATTGTGCTCGGCAACCCGCCGCTTCAGGTCTGACGTAATGCCGATATAGCGTTCACCATCGAGGGCCTCGCTCTCAATCAGGTATACGTACCACACGATCCGGCCCTCCTTCGCCAAGGCTTCGGAGGGCATCCTCTCCGCCATCCTGCTTCGCACGAACTGTTGGGGCTTGTCCTGCGAAGCTCGGAGAGCGAAGCAGGTATACGTACCACACGATCCGGCCCTCCTTCGCCAAGGCTTCGGAGGGCATCCTCTCCGCCATCCTGCTTCGCAC
>NZ_JBSKBP010000024.1:61915-90561 GCF_053714275.1 Mesorhizobium sp. Arg314
ACGAACTGTTGGGGCTTGTCCTGCGAAGCTCGGAGAGCGAAGCAGGATGGCGGAGAGGATGGGATTCGAACCCACGAGAAGCTTTTGACCTCTACTCCCTTAGCAGGGGAGCGCCTTCGACCACTCGGCCACCTCTCCGTCGCGCCGCTGGATAAAGAAAAGCGCCGGCACAATCAACAAGCCGGCGCCATAATCAGCGAAAAATCGGCAAGTGGGCGCGCGCCTGCCACCCCAAGTGGCGATTCTGCGGCGATCGCCTGGCGGCCGACTCGCCGTCGCGCCGCAATTCGGTCGACCCTTTGCCGGATTCGCGCGGATTCAGGTGGCTCGAGGGCCTGGATGGTTAACGAGAGCTTTCCGAGTGAGGCCAAATCGTGTCATTTGTGCAACAACCCCCGGGGATAGCGCCCGGACAGCCCTTGCACCGGTACGATCGTGGTTGAACGGCGCCGGCTCATGGGTAAAGGTCACGTTCGAAGGAGCGGCGCGGTGCGCATCTTTTTCGGTAGTGGGGATGGGGCAGGGAACGCTGTCCTTCAGCAAAAAATACCCAGACCCGTTTTTTAACTTTTGACTGGAGGTCAGAAAATGAACATCAAGAGCCTTCTTCTCGGCTCAGCTGCGGCCCTGATCGCAGTTTCCGGTGCCCGCGCCGCCGACGCGGTTACCGTCGCCGAGCCGGAGCCGGCTGAATACGTCAAGATCTGCGACGTGTACGGCAAGGGCTACTTCTACATCCCCGGCACCGAAACCTGCCTGCGCATCGGCGGCTATGTCCGTTACGACATCGGCCTCGGCGACGTCGGCTCGTTCGACGGTGCTCGCACCCAAGACGTGCGGAGCGGCAAGGAGCAGGGCACCTGGCACAAGAACGCCCGCTTCACGCTGAAGACCTGGACCGGCCAGGAAACTGAGCTCGGCACGTTGAAGACCTTCACCGAGACCCGCTTCAACTTCGGTAATAACAACGACTACGGCACCACCCAAGGCCCCTCGGGCACTGTCCATGCAGTTGGCAATCCCGCCCACAACAAGGGCGCATCGCTCAACTTCGCCTGGATCCAGCTCGGTGGCCTCCGCGTCGGTAAGGACGAATCGGCCTTCAACACGTTCATCGGCTACGCCGGCAACGTCATCCAGGACACGATCGTTCCCTATGGCGACTTCGACACCAACGTCGTGCAGTACTACTTCGACGCCGGCAACGGCTTCTCGGCGGTGGTCTCGCTTGAACAGGGCGCGGGTAAGGTCGGCACGATCGACAGCTACGTCCCACATGTCGTCGGCGGCGTGAAGTACACGCAGGGCTGGGGCGCCATCACCGGCGTTGCTGCCTATGACGCCAACTATGACGAGTTCGCCGGCAAGATCCGCGTTGACTTCAACGTCACCAAAGAGTTCACGCTGTTCGCCATGGGCGGCTACGGCACCACCAAGCACCTCGAAGACTCGACCAACTTCGTCGATGCCGACGGTCGTGGCTTCTACAAGCAGTGGGGCGGCCACTGGGCATTCTGGGCTGGCGGCAGCTACCAGTTCAACGAGAAGACCGCGTTCAACCTCCAGGTGTCGGGTGACCAGGAGAAGAACTACGGCGTGGCTGCTAACGTTGCGTACGATCTCGTTCCGGGCTTCACGGTCACGGCCGAAGTCGACTACGACCACTTTGGCAAGTTTGGTTCGCCCGCGATTGACGACGTCGTCAACTGGACCAATGCCAACAAGAAGAACAGCGTCGGCGGCATCCTCCGCTTCCAGCGCTCGTTCTAATCAGCATCGTCTGACTGAAATCGAACCCGGCGGGCAACTGCCGGGTTTTTTCTTGTCTGGCACAACACCTGAGGCGGCAATTGCACAGGGTTGCATTTTGCGCGATCCTAAAGCGCGTCGCGCTGAAACGGATTCAGGCGACGCGCTTTAAGTCCTTGTTTTTATGCATGTCGTTGTCCCAGAACCGCGTACACTTCTGGGCGACATGCATTAGGTTGTGATCCTTCGCGCCCCCTGTTTCCTGCCGGACATCTCCCCCACTTGGGGGGAGATTGGCAGTTTCGGCGCCCCGCTCAATCGTGCGAGGTTGGCGATTGGCGAAAGCCACGGCGCCGTCCGATCTCCCCCAAGTGGACCCCAAGTGGGGGGATGTCCGGCAGGACAGAAGGGGCGCCGTCCCGTCAGCGTTTCAAGGCCTCTCCACCGCCGCAACGCTCTTGGAGCAGCCGGCGGAGCCTCAGCGAAAGGAGCGAGCGCGATGGTTGGCCGCAAATTGACTACAGTTCCGGGGAAGGCCGGCGTAGTCCAGAAGACTGCCGATCAAACCTCAGCAAGATCACCCAAGGCATCGATCAACGGTTGGATCTCGCTCTCATAATTCTTCCATCGCTTGACAGACGACTTGTAGATAGGCTGGCGAACCTGCCAACGGCTGTAAGTATTTACCGAGCCGTCCCTGTCAAAAAAGCGCAGGCAGGCGTCATCCCAAGGCAGTCCGAGATAATCTATCAGGCGGCGCGACTGCTCCTCCTGATTTTCAATCAATGTCTCATACCGGTTTTCGAAGATGCGGCCCGGAAGAACCTTGTTCCAATGCCGCATCAGGCGATCGTATTCCCTGTAGTAGAGTCCGAGAGTCTGCAGATCGACGCTGTAACTATGCGCTTTGCTGAACTGCAAGACGAAACAGGAAATGCAATTGTCAATGGCGTCGCGGCGACAATGGATGATGCGCGCGTTGGGAAAGAGGATAGCGATCAAGCCGATCAACTCGAAATTGTGAGGCATCTTGTCGACGATTCGAAGCGAATCAGGAGCCCGCTCGCGCAGATAAGCAAGGTGCTCGTCGGCCAAAATCCTGGTCAGATCGGGAGTAATCGTCGCAATCGATTCGCCGAGATTCGCGTTGGAGCGTTTCGCGAGGCCGATCCCATTGGCGACTCGTCTGAGCTTGCTGAGCTCGCCGGCGCCATGAACATTGGGGTGGCTGGCACAGATCTGCTCTGTCAGCGTCGTGCCCGAGCGAGGCATGCCGAGAACGAATACGGGCAAATCCGAGGGATGGCCATAAGCGGCCCTTGAAGCGAACAGTTCCGGGGTGAAGGTTTCGATCGTGGCGTCGACCCAGCGACGGTAGGTTTCCAGATCGAATTTATGACCCCCGGCTTGATTCCCTTTCTTGTAGTGATCCATCGCCTCCTTATAGCGGCGGAGGTCGTTGAGAATTTTTCCGGCAGCATGATGGAGCGCTGCGGCTCCCTCCGGTTCAAGGTCCGGGTTCCGAAGCTCCGTCAGGATTGCCGCGAGTTCCGGCGGCTCTTCCGTGAATTTGCGTGTATGTACAAGTGCACTGTACGCGGTCGGTACCGCGATGCGCTCTTCTATTGCCTCTTTCAGAAGAACCGCGGCTTCGTCCATACGACCGAGGCTTGCGAGTGCGTGGGGCAACCCCAACCGGGCCGTGGGATGACCTCGATTGATCTTGAGCGCCTTCTCGAACAGCGGCAGCGCCATTTCCCCCTTGTCAAACGCATTATAAGCGTCGCCCAAGGTACAAAGTGCTTCCACCAGATCCGGCTTCAAATCGAGGGCGTGCTGAATGTGCCTGATCGCCGGTGTGAATTCGCTGAGTCTTATATAGGTGTCACCTAAGCTAACGTGATAGTAGGGATTTCGAGGCTCCTCCGCGACCGCCCGAGCAAAATATCGTAGAGCCTTTTCGTCGTCGTATCCAATTCCGAGCGTTCCCAGGATATACAGCGCCAGCGGATGGTTTGGCGTGCGCGCCAGAACGCGAAGGCAGAGTTCCTCGGCCTCCGGCAGCCGTTCAGCTTTCTGCAGCTCGAGCGCTTGCCGCAAAAGCATATCGTCGGCCTGCGCGCGGGATGGGCCGGCCTGCAGCCCAGCCTTGGGTGGCGCTGCTTTCGGCGGCGCCGCCTTCGCTGAGGGTTTGGTCGTGAGGTGCTTTGCCCAGGCGGGCGGCAATCGGTTGCTCATCCTGTCTGGCTAGCAAAAGCGGCCGAGAGAATCCAGTCGAGGCGCACTGTTCGCGTCGCTGACAAGGTATTTCGCGGTGTGAAACAGTGTTGCAAGGCGACCCGCCAACCTTGGTAGTTTCATCCCCTTTCGCAACTTGCACCCACCCGCCGCTCACGCTAGCAAGAAGCTCCTCTCAACCGAGCCCTTTGCCATGCTTCGTCGCCCTTCCCTCACGCCGATCGTCGGCGCGCTCCCCACCACGGTGCCGTTCGTCGGGCCGGAGGCGCAGGAGCGTGAGCGCGGCCGGCCTTTCCGCGCCCGAATCGGCGCCAATGAGAGCAGCTTCGGGCCTTCGCCGCGCGTCATCGCCCGCATGGAGAGCGTCGCGCGCGACCAGTGGATGTATTGCGATCCCGACAATTACGAGCTGAAGGTGTCGGCGGCCGCCCATCACAATGTCGGCATCGAAAACGTGGTCGTCGGCGAAGGCATTGACGGCCTGCTCGGCCTGGTGGCGCGCATGTATGTGGGAGCCGGCGATGCCGTGGTCACCTCGCTTGGCGCCTACCCCACCTTCAATTTCCATATCGCCGGCGTCGGCGGCCGCCTGGCGACAGTGCCCTATGCCAACGACAAGGAAGACCTGGACGGGCTTCTGAGCGTGGTCGCGAGCGAAAAGGCGCCGCTGGTCTATCTCTCAAATCCCGACAATCCGATGGGAAGCTGGTGGGAGGCGCCGGACGTCATCCGCTTCATCGAGGCGCTGCCGGAAACCACCATGCTGGTGCTAGACGAGGCCTATGGCGAGTTGGGACCGGCCTCGGCGCTGCCGCCGATCGATGTATCGCGGCCGAACGTCATCCGCATGCGCACCTTTTCCAAAGCCTATGGTCTGGCCGGCATACGCTGCGGCTACGCCGTGGCGGAGGCTGAGGTGATCCGCGACTTCGAGAAGATCCGCAACCATTATGGCGTCAGCCGCATGGCGCAGATCGCCGGTCTCGAGGCGCTTGCCGATCAGGATTATCTGCGCTCCGTGGTGGCGCGCGTGGCCGCGGGCCGCGAGCGCATTTCAGCCATCGCCAGGCAGAACGGCCTGAAGCCATTGCCGTCGGCGACCAACTTCGTCACCATCGACTGCGGCCGCGACGGCGCCTTTGCGCTGAAAGTGATGCAGGGCCTGCTGTCGCGCGACGTGTTCATCCGCAAGCCGATGGCACCTAGGCTCGACCGCTGCATCAGGGTCAGCGTCGGGCTTGACCACGAACTTGACATCTTCGCCGAGGAACTGCCGGGGGCGCTGGCGGCGGCGCGAGGCAACTGACCAAACCCGGCCCATGCCGTCGAGGTGTCGCCGGGGGGCGAGGCGCGGCCTCTCCTGACGAGCCTTGGATCCATGCCAGCCGACATCGGCTTGCCGGGAAGCGCGTGGTCAATTTCACATTCTTGCGGCTGCTCCAGCAGGCGCGTCACGCGGCTCAGCGCATCGGAAAGCTCCGCGGCATCCTTGTCCTCGAGTTCGACGATCAGGCGGGCAAGGTCGCGGTTCGTCGCCGCCTCAAGATCAACCAGCACGGCCTCGCCTCGGGTGGTCAGCGAAAGAACGGGCAATCCGTTCTGCGGACCATCGCGCATCTCAGCCAGCCCCATGGCGGTGAATTTGCGAAGGACCCTCATGAGATGAGCGGGGGCGAGGTGCAGTTCGACGGCCAGTTCGGACGCCACCGGCGCGAGATCGAGATGAAGCATGCGCGCCAGGAACCCGGCCCGTCCGCCGGCAGGTCGGGCCTTGCGTCCGAGCTCGAACAGCACGCGGGCTTCGGCCAGCGTGTAAGGGCTCTGCATCAAGGTCTCATCAAGCAGCCCGACCAGGCCGGTATAGAAGCGGTTGAAGCGACGAATTTGATGGACCAGGGCTTCGCGCGGCATGCCGACCTCTTCCCAGAGACATTGCATCCCGATAATTCCTCCATTGGTTGACTGAGTCAATTATTAATCGACGAGGCCCCTGCCCTTAAAGCCCGTTGCATTTGACCTGTGCTGCCCCAGATTGATGGGGAAGATACTGGAGCGGACGATGCAGGGTGAGCAAAGAGCCGTTCGGGTGCGTGTTTCCGGTACGGTGCAAGGTGTGAGCTACCGCGTCTGGACGCGCAGCGAAGCCTCGCGTCTTGGGCTGACGGGTTGGGTGCGCAACGAGCGCGACGGTTCGGTCACCGCGCTGATTGCCGGCGCCGACGCCCCGGTCACGGCGATGATCGAACGCCTGTGGCAGGGGCCGCGCGGCGCCCTCGTCTCGAAGGTCGAGGTCGAGAAAGCGGCTGACGACGCGCCCGTGGACTTCAGGATCCTCGCTTAGCCCCATTCCTCTCCCCCACGGCAGCGGGGCGAGGAACAATGTACTCTGTGCATCTTGAATTAATTGAACGTTCGTTTTATTGATACCCGCCATTGAGGCGACCATGGCACGCACCACAGGTTCAGACGGAGAAAAAACCGAGGCGGCCGTCCGCGAGGCGGCGGTCAGCCTGATCGCGCGCCTCGGCTACGAGGCGATGTCGATGCGACAGCTGGCGGCGGAGGTCGGCGTGCAGGCAGCCGCGCTCTACCGCTACTTCCCGACCAAGGAAGACCTTCTGTTCACGCTGATGCGCGAGCATATGGAAGGCCTGCTCGCGGCCTGGAGCGCGGCGCGACCTGCCGCGGCCGATCCGGTGAGCCGGCTCGCCGCCTATGTTGAAAATCACATCGCTTTCCACATCGAGCGGCGTCACGCCACCCATGTCTCCAATATGGAATTGCGCAGCCTTTCGCATGAACGGCTGACGCAGGTCCTCAAGATGCGCACGGCCTATGAGAAGGAATTGCGCACGATCCTGCGCGACGGCGCCGAGGCCGGGGTGTTCAGCATCGACGACACGGGGCTCACCGCTATGGCGCTGATCCAGATGATGACCGGCGTCATCGTCTGGTTCCGGCCCGGCGAGCGGCTGTCGGTTGCCGAAGTCACGGCATCATATCTTTCGATGACAATGCGCCTGGTCGGCGCGACAATCAGCCATGGCACCGCGCGTCCCTCCGGGCGCGCCAGGGACGCCGTGGCACTCTGATACAGGCATGATCCCCGCCAAGACCGGGGCGTGTGCAGGGAGGAACGGCATGTACACGAATACGCTGAACTTCGGACTTGATCCCGATATCGAGGCGTTGCGCGACACCGTACGGCGCTTTGCCCAGGACAGGATCGCGCCGATCGCGGCGGAAATCGACCGTTGCAACGAATTTCCCGCGCATTTGTGGGGCGAGCTCGGCGCGCTCGGCCTGCTTGGCATTACCGCCGACCCTGATTTCGGCGGAACCGGCATGAACTATCTCGCGCATGTCGTGGCGATGGAGGAGATTTCGCGCGCATCGGCCTCGGTCGGCCTATCCTACGGCGCGCATTCGAACCTCTGCGTCAACCAGATCAACCGCTGGGCCACCCCGGCGCAGAAAGAGAAGTACCTCCCGCGCCTCTGCTCCGGCGAAACGGTCGGCGCGCTGGCAATGTCGGAATCCGGCGCCGGCTCGGACGTGGTGTCGCTCAGGCTGCGCGCCGAAAAGCGCAACGACCGCTACGTGCTCAACGGATCGAAGATGTGGATCACCAATGGTCCCGATGCAGGGACACTGGTGGTCTATGCCAAGACCGATCCGGAGCGCCATTCACGCGGCATCACCGCCTTCATCGTCGAAAAGACGATGCCCGGCTTCTCGGTGGCGCAGAAACTCGACAAGCTCGGCATGCGCGGCTCCAGCACCGGTGAACTGGTGTTCGAGAATGTCGAGGTGCCGTTCGAGAATGTGCTGCATGAGGAAGGTCGCGGCGTCGAGGTGCTGATGTCGGGGCTCGACTATGAACGCACCGTGCTTTCCGGCGGACCGATCGGGCTGATGGCTGCCTGTCTCGACGTGGCGATCCCCTATGTCCACGAACGCAAGCAGTTCGGGCAGCCGATCGGCGAGTTCCAGCTCGTGCAGGGCAAGCTGGCCGACATGTACACGACGTTGAGCGCAGCGCGCGCTTATGTCTACGCGGTGGCGGCCGCCTGCGACCGCGGCGAGACCACCCGCAAGGACGCCGCCGGCTGCGTGCTCTTCGCCGCCGAGAAGGCGACGCTAATGGCGCTCGACGCCATCCAGCTGCTCGGCGGCAATGGCTATATCAACGACTATCCGACCGGGCGCCTGTTGCGCGACGCCAAGCTCTACGAGATCGGCGCCGGCACCAGCGAGATCCGCCGCTGGCTGATCGGGCGGGCGATCATGGCGGAGGGGGTTTAGTGAGTGCGGGTTTTGACCTTGGTCGACCCCTCGTCGACGCGCTTTTGCGCGGCCTCGGCGAGCGTATCGGAAACCCATTGGTTGATCGATTTGCCATCACTGGCGGCGGCTCTTCCCAACAGAGCGTGGATTTCGGGCGTAGTGCGCAGAGCCAGCTTGCCGGAATAGGGCTTTTGCGGGTCCACGCCGCGCTCCTTGCAGAAAGCAAGATAGTCATCGACGCTGTCGTGAAACGCCTGAGGCAAATCTTCCGCCGAATGAGCTTCGAAATGAACAGTGTCGCGTATTCCGTGCACAATTCCGTGGAAGGCGGCATCATCCTCCTCATACCAAATTTCCGCGACATATCCCTTGTACGGCTTCATGGCCTTATACCTGCTTCGATCAAAAAACGTCTGACTGCCTTCACTGCGCCTTTGTCCGTATCCGGGCTTGGGTGTGGACGATGGAAGACAGCGCGATTTCTTCCAATTTCGACAAGCACACGTGAACCGTTTCCTTCGGAAAGCTGCGCGCCAAGTGCTATCAAGAGCGCTTCGATCTCCCGCCATTTTATCGAACCACTTACCGGGTCCGCAAAAATGGCCTTCAGTGTTTGTCTGTGTTTGCCGCGCATGATGACCTCCATGGAAAATGACCCGGCTAAAAATGCCAAGGTCGCCGTTGGTGGTCGCACGTCCTGCGCGACGATTGATAGCAAAATATGATATCATCTAAGGTTCGTCAATGGCCACACTGCAAACCCAGATATCCCTCTCCTCCGACACCTTCCGCGCCAATGCCGAGCGCATGCGGGCATTGGTCGACGACATCGCCGAAAAGGCGGCAAGCGTCGAGCGCGGCGGCTCGGACGAGGCGCGCGAGCGACACCAGGGCCGCGGCAAGCTGTTGCCGCGCGAGCGCCTGGCGCAATTGCTCGACACCGGCTCGCCCTTCCTCGAGGTCGGCCAGTTCGCGGCGTGGTCGATGTATGGCGAGGACATTCCGTCGGCCGGCATCATCACCGGCATCGGCCGCGTCGAGGGGACCGAGGTGATGGTCGTCGTCAACGACGCCACGGTGAAGGGCGGCACTTATTATCCGCTGACAGTGAAGAAGCATCTCAGGGCGCAGGAGATCGCGCTGCAGAACAATCTGCCCTGCGTCTATCTGGTCGACAGCGGCGGCGCCAACCTGCCCAACCAGGACGAGGTGTTTCCCGACCGCGAGCATTTCGGCCGCATCTTCTACAACCAGGCCAACATGTCGGCGGCCGGCATCCCCCAGATCGCCTGCGTGATGGGTTCCTGCACGGCGGGCGGCGCCTATGTGCCGGCGATGTCGGACGAGACGATCATGGTGCGCAACCAGGCGACCATCTTCCTCGGTGGCCCGCCGCTGGTGAAGGCGGCCACCGGCGAGGATGTCAGTGCCGAGGAGCTCGGCGGCGCCGATGTCCACACCAGGCTTTCCGGCGTTGCCGACCACTATGCCATGGACGACGAACACGCCTTGGCTATTTGCCGGCGTATCATCAGGAACTTGAATCGGAACAAGGCCATAGGCCTTAATCTGCAGAAACCTGTAGCGCCGCTTCACGACCCGCATGAACTCTACGGCATCGTGCCGACGGATTTGCGCCAGCCTTATGATGTGCGCGAGGTGATCGCCCGCCTCGTCGACGGTTCGGAGTTCGACGAGTTCAAGCAGAATTACGGCACCACCCTGGTCACCGGCTTTGCCCATCTGCACGGCATGCCGGTCGGCATCATCGGCAACAATGGCGTCTTGTTTTCCGAAAGCGCGCTGAAGGGCGCGCATTTCATCGAGCTCTGCTGCCAGCGCGGCATTCCGCTGATCTTCCTGCAGAACATCACCGGCTTCATGGTCGGGCAAAAATACGAGGCCGGCGGCATCGCCAAGGACGGCGCCAAGCTGGTGATGGCTGTCGCCACCGCCAAGGTGCCGAAGCTCACCGTCATCATCGGCGGCTCGTTCGGCGCCGGCAATTACGGCATGTGCGGGCGTGCCTATTCGCCCCGCTTCCTGTGGATGTGGCCGAACGCGCGCATCTCGGTGATGGGCGGCGAGCAGGCGGCGACGGTGCTCGCCATGGTCAAGCGCGAAGGCATCGAGCGCAAGGGCGGTGAGTGGAGCGCCGACGAAGAGGCGAAATTCAGGAAGCCGATCCTGATGAAATACGAGCATGAGGGCCATCCGCTCTATTCCTCGGCACGGCTCTGGGACGACGGCATCATCGATCCGGCAAAGACGCGCGAGGTGCTGGCGCTCAGCCTTTCGGCGGCGCTCAATGCCGGCATCGAGCAGACGAAGTTCGGCGTGTTCAGGATGTGACGATGGGTGCTCTCGGCGACAGGATCCGCATCCACACCGGCGACATCACCAAGCTCGCGGTCGATGCCGTCGTCAATGCCGCCAATTCGTCGCTGCTCGGCGGCGGCGGCGTCGACGGCGCCATCCATTGCGCCGCCGGGCCGGAGTTGGTCGCTGAATGCCGCATGCTTAACGGCTGCAAGACCGGGGACGCCAAGCTGACCAAAGGCTATCGCCTGCCGGCGCGTTGTATCATCCACACCGTCGGGCCGGTCTGGCAAGGCGGCGGCAAGGGCGAAGCCGAGTTGCTCGCCTCCTGCTACCGGCGCTCGCTCGAAATCGCCCGCGACCATGATTGCCGCGCGGTCGCATTCCCTGCGATCTCGACCGGCATCTACCGCTTTCCGAAGGACGAGGCGACCAGGATCGCTATCGGCACCGTGAGCGACTTCTTGCGTCAAAATACGACGCCGGACGTTGTTACTTTCTGCTGTTTCGACGACCAGATGGCCGAACTATACCGACGGGCCGTTGCCGCAATTGGGGAGAGCTGACCTTATGGGCCAAAGGATTGCTCAGTATAGGCATTTGCGAGCCCTGATAGGCGGGCTGGGGGGTGCGAAGGAATGCCTCCTTAACGCGAAGCAAGCTCTACGCGCGGAGGCTCCATGTTCGGCAAGATCCTGATCGCCAATCGCGGCGAGATTGCCTGCCGCGTCATTCGCACCGCCCGCAAGCTCGGCGTGCGCACCGTCGCCGTCTATTCCGACGCCGACGCCCGCTCCCTGCATGTCGAGATGGCCGACGAGGCGGTGCATATCGGCCCCTCGCCCGTCGGCGAGAGTTATCTGCGCGGCGACAGGATCATTGCCGCGGCACTTGCCACCGGTGCCGAGGCCATCCATCCCGGCTACGGCTTCCTGTCGGAAAACCCCGACTTCGTCGACAAGGCGACGACGGCCGGGCTCGTCTTCATCGGTCCGTCTTCAGCCTCGATCCGCGCCATGGGGCTGAAGGACGCGGCCAAGCGGCTGATGGAGAAGGCCGGCGTGCCGGTGGTGCCCGGCTATCACGGCGAGGCGCAGGAGATCGTGCTGCTCGCTTCCAAGGCGCGCGAGATCGGCTATCCGGTGCTGATCAAGGCGCGGGCCGGCGGCGGCGGCAAGGGGATGCGGCGCGTCGACCACCCCGACGATTTCTCGGAAGCGCTTTCCGGAGCGCGGCGCGAAGCGAAAGCGGCGTTCGGTGACGATCGCGTACTGGTGGAAAAATATGTCGACAAGCCGCGTCATATCGAAGTCCAGGTGTTCGGCGACAATTTCGGCAGTGCGGTGCATCTGTTCGAACGCGACTGCTCGGCGCAGCGCCGCCACCAGAAGGTGATCGAGGAAGCCCCGGCCCCCGGCATGACGCCTGCGCTGCGCAAGGCGATGACGGAGGCGGCCGTGAAGGCTGCCAAGGCGATCAACTATTCGGGCGCCGGCACGATCGAGTTCATCGTCGACGCCTCGCAGGGGCTCAAGGCCGACCGCTTCTGGTTCATGGAAATGAACACGCGGCTGCAGGTCGAGCATCCCGTCACCGAGATGGTCACCGGCGTCGATCTCGTCGAATGGCAGCTTCGCGTCGCATCCGGTGAGAAACTGCCGAGAACGCAAGGTGAGATCGCGCTTGCCGGCCACGCCTTCGAGGCGCGACTCTATGCCGAGGACGCCGCGAAAGGGTTCTTGCCGGCGACCGGCACGCTGCATCATCTCAAATTCCCCGAAGCGGCACCGGAAGGCGCTGCGATGCGCATCGAGACCGGCGTGCGCGCCGGCGATGCGATCTCGCCCTTCTATGACCCGATGATCGCCAAGCTGGTGGTGCACGGCAAGGACCGGGCCTCGGCGCTCGGCGCGCTGCACGAGACGCTGGCCCGGACGGAAGTGGCCGGCTCGACCGTCAACACCGCCTTCCTGGCGGCGCTCGCGGCCGACGCCGATTTCGCGGCGGGCGATGTCGATACCGGGCTGATCGGCCGGCATCAGGAGGCACTCGCCGCCATTCCCGCGCCGAGCGACGAGACGATCGCTGCCGCGGCGCTAGCCGCGACTGACGCCGGCGCGCCGGGTCCGGCCGCAGATCCGTGGTCCGCGCTTTCAGGCTATGCGCATTTCCACACGCTCTCGCGCCGTATCCGGCTGCGCTATGGCGAGGAGAGCATCCTGGCGCTGGTTTCGGCACGGCCGGACGGCCGCTTCCAGGTGGCGCTGGAGGCACCGCATGACGCGGTGAATACGCACGACCTGAGGACCATGCCGCACACCGCCCGCTGGCCCGGTCACGTCACCGTCTTCGAAGGCGCGGTGGGGTACACCTTCACGGTTCCCGATCCGCTTGCCAAGGCCGACGAGGCAGGAGCCGCCTCGGGCAACCTGCGCGCGCCGATGCCGGGGCTGGTGAAGCTGGTACGCGCCGCGGCGGGCGATGCCGTGATCAAGGGCCAGCCGCTTTTGATCCTCGAAGCGATGAAGATGGAACACTCGATCGCCGCCCCGCATGACGGGGTGATCGCCGAGATCGCGGCCGAAGGCGCGCAGGTCAGCGACGGTACGGTGCTGGTGCGTTTCGCGGAGGACGGCCAGGGCTGAGGGGCTTCCGCTTTCGGATCCTCACAGGGTGACAATGGCTACGTGTGGCGGGACAGCGCCGACCGCCGCCAAAAGAAATGGCCGGGACGAGCCCGGCCATTTCCTCGATTGCAGAACCGATTACGGCTTTATCGGCGCGTATTTGCCGTCATGCCACTGGTTGATGTCGTAGCTGGCGTTCTTCAGGTCGCCCTTCTCGTCGAAGATGACATCGCCGACGACGGTGCTGATCGGCTTGCCGTCCTTGAGCGCCGCGGCGACCTTGGCCGGATCGTCGGTGCCGGCGCGCTTGACGCCTTCGGCGACGGCCTGGATCACGGCATAGGAGAACAGCGTGAAGCCTTCCGGGGTGAAGCCGCCGGCCTTGATCTTGGCGACCGCATCCTTCGCTTCGGGCTTGGCCTGCGGGTCGGACGGGAAGACGAACATGGTGCCTTCGCCGGCCGGGCCGGCAACCTGCCAGAATTCCGGCGAGGCGATCGAGTCCGGCATGATCAGCTGGAACTTGACGCTCTGCTCGGCCGCCTGACGCAGGATCAGACCTGCCTCGGGGTGGTAGCCGCCGAAATAGACGACGTCGGCCTTCAGTTGCTTCAGCTTGGTGACGAGAGCCGAATAGTCCTTCTCGCCGGCATTGATGCCTTCGTAATCGACTTCCTTGAGGCCGCCGGCATTCATGGTCGCCTTCACGGCGTCGGCAACGCCCTGGCCGTACGCGCTCTTGTCGTGCAGGACGACGACGTTCTTGCCGGCGTATTTCTTGGCGATCCACGGGCCGATGAAGGCGCCCTGGGCGTCGTCACGCGTGTAGAGGCGCATGATGGTCGGCCAGCCGGACTTGGCCGCGGCGTCGGTCAGCACCGGGTTGGACGAGGCCGGGCTCATCATCAGCGTGCCGGCTTCGGCATAGACGGCCGAGGCCGGGATGCTCGAGCCCGAGCAGGCATGGCCGTCGACGAACTTGACGCCGTTGGCGACGATGCGGTTGGCGACCGAGACCGCCTGCTTCGGGTCGCATTGGTCGTCCTCGATGTCGAGCTTGATCTGGGAGCCGTTGACACCGCCAGCCGCGTTGATCGCGTCGGCGGCAGCCTGCGCGCCCTGCTTGAACTGGTCACCGATGGTGGCAAGCTGGCCGGTCATCGGGCCGACCACCGAAATGGTGATATCGTCGGCGAAGGCAACCGGGGCGCTCATCATCAGGCCAAATACGGCCGCGCTCAAAATGCCCAATTTTTTCATGACTATAAGAACTCCTCCACTTGTGCGCGGCAACCCGGCCACGCCTGTTCCACAGAGCCGGGACAATTTCACCCTTCGCTGAAACTGTCGAGGGGACAACTCGGAAGGTTTTGGTTCATTCCAGCGAGGATTTCTTGGGCCACGCGCCTGACTACCAGACGTAATGCAAAAAGCCGCGCCGGCCTTGTTCCGGCCGATCGCGGCTTTTGCAATCGAGCTTCCCCGGCGCCCCCGCGCCTGACCGCTCGCTTCCCTGTTTCCTGTTGGACATGATCTCCCAATTTTCGGGATCATGGTCCGCGCGGCTTTGCCTGTGGGCCTGCCGCGTTCTTGGTTTTGTGAGCCGGCCGTCTTTTCGCGGCCTTGTCCCAATGAACCTGCGAGCGCTATGTGCGCAGGATCAGTGCATCGTCATCCATTCACGGGCTTCGCGCAGCGCCGTGGCGATCTCCACCTTCGACATGGTGGCCGACAGTTCCGAGCGCAGCTCGGCGGCGCGGGCCGAGCCCTTGATCGCGGCGATGTTGAACCATTTGTGGGCGGCAACGACGTCGGTCTCGCAATCGCGGCCGGTCGCATACATCATGCCCAGTTCGAAAAGAATGTCGGCCTGGGCAGTTGCCCCCATGGCGCCGAAGCCGTCTTCAAGCATTTCAAAACGTGCCATTTCAATCCCCTGTCTTGCTCCCGAGAGCCGCCTCCTTTTTCCCTTGGTGTCCCTTGGGGCGGGCCGCTCTTTCGATGCTTTCGAGGATGACGGCTGGCCTTGAATCCGTCGTTAAATGGCTTGCTTAATTTGAAGAAAACAAAGCTAAAACAAGAGGTAAACGCGAAAAACTGTTAAGCATGGGAATCCAGCATTTCCGCCATTTTGCGTCAAATTCGATGAAAATTGCCGGGCGTGGAATCAAGACTTCGCTAACCACGGAAACCGAAGCGTTTTCCGGCCCCGTTTATTTTCGGTCGTCCGGGCGGCGAAAAACCTTGCAACCTTCCGTGGCGGCACCGCTTTTGTTTTGGCGGGAGCTGGATTAGCTTTACCTTTGCGTAAGGGGCGGAAGGCGGACCCGAGCCCCGCCGGAACCTACAGGGAGGACAGATATGTTTCGAAAAGCAAGCCTGGCCCTGGCGGCCACCTTGATCATGGCGGGCGCCGCATGGGCCGACCCGATCGAGGGCAATTGGAAGACGCAAGCCGGCGACACCGCGGCGATCGGCGGCAGCGGCTCTTTCTCCATCACGCTCAAGAGCGGCAAATACGCCGGCAAGACCATAGGCTCGCTGAAAGCGACCGGCGACAACAAATATGCCGGCAGCATCACCGACCCGGCGAACGACAAGACCTATTCCGGCAAGGCGACGCTGTCGGGCACCTCGCTCAAGATGAGCGGCTGTGTGTTCGGCGGCCTGATCTGCAAGAGCCAGACCTGGCATAAGCTCTGATCGCCAAATTCCTGATCGTCCGAAACGAGGCCCGAGCGGCCTCGTTTTCTTTTGGAGCGGCCGCGCTCCGCCGGCAGGGCCTGCGCCGCCGGCCCTGTACAAGACCTCGTCAATCAATTTGAACCGCAGATGAATACCGGTCTCAGAACCGGTTCAGCGGCCATCAGGCATTTTCTCCCGCATTGAAGGAGAGAGAAATGCTTGCCCGTCGCTTCACCATCGTCTGCCTGCTGATGAGCCTGTTCGGCATGCTGTTCGCCATTCTTGTGGCGGAGGCGGGTCATCCGGCCCGCTCGTGGGAACGGCCGGTGCCTGCGTTCTCGGCTTCGTGAACCAATTCAAGCACCGAAACGACCCAACTGAAAATCGACCAAGCTGAAAATCGGGGCACCACCAAAATGAACCGCATCGCCGATAACGCAACGAAGATCCTCCGGCTGCTGCCGCGGGCGATGCTCATCCTGATGCTGCTCGCCGTCCCGGTGCTGGCCGTGCCGATGATGCGCGCCGACACCGGCCACAGGATCGAGGCGCCGCCGCACAAGAACACCAGCGTCGGCTTCGTGCTGCTGATCAGCCTGCAGCGCGGATAGGTGTATCGAGGGTCAGGTATGGCTGGCCTGATCCTCAATCTCATTACACCTTAAACACGGCGGCAGAAAAACGACGCTAGCACCCCCTTCGAGTCTGCCGCCCCCTCCCAAGCGTCATCCTGAGTCTCTATGTTGAGTCATGGAAAAGCGAATCTACCCCCAAGCCATCGAATCGGTCGTCATGCCGGAGCCTTTCGGCAAGCAGAGCTTTCACGACGCCAAAAAGGCCGTAGCGGCACTGCAGACGCTCTACGACCGCAACACCAAATTCCTGCGCGATTCCTTCGCCGCACTTGCCGCCGGCGGCGACGAGAGCAAGCGCTACCGAGCCTTTTATCCGCAGATCGGCGTCACCACGACCTCGTTCAGCCAGGTCGACTCGCGCCAGGCCTACGGCCACATGCCGACGCCTGGGAATTTCTCCACCACCATCACCCAGCCGCAACTGTTCGAGAGCTATCTCATCGAGCAGCTGAAGCTCATCATGCGCAATCACGGTGTGACGGTGACGGTGTCGGAATCGACGACGCCGATCCCGCTGCATTTCGCCTTCCTGGAAGGCACCTATGTCGACGGCGCAGCCGCCGAGCGCATCAAGCGGCCGATCCGCGATCTGTTCGACGTGCCGGATCTCGACGGCACCGACGACCAGATCGCCAACGGCACTTTCGAGGTGGCATTCGGCGAGCCGCGGCCGCTGGCGCCGTTCACGGCGCAGCGCATCGATTATTCGCTGCACCGCATGACGCACTACACGGCGACCAGCCCGCAGCATTTCCAGAACTTCGTGCTGTTCACCAACTACCAGTTCTACATCGACGAGTTCGTCGCACGTGCCCGCGAATTGATGGAGAGCGGTGGAGGCGGCTACAGCGAATTCGTTGAGCCGGGCAATGTGGTGACCAAGGCGGGAGCCGGCGCGCCGAGCGAAGGCACGCCGCCGCAGCGCCTGCCGCAGATGCCGGCCTATCACCTGAAGAAGCCCGGCCATGGCGGCATCACCATGGTCAATATCGGCGTCGGTCCCTCCAACGCCAAGACGATCACCGATCATATCGCGGTGCTTCGCCCGCATGCCTGGGTGATGCTCGGCCATTGCGCGGGCCTGCGCAACACGCAGGCACTGGGCGACTATGTGCTGGCGCATGCCTATGTGCGCGAGGACCATGTGCTGGACGACGACCTGCCGGTCTGGGTGCCGATCCCGCCGCTGGCCGAAATCCAGGTGGCGCTGCAGGAGGCGGTCGCCGAAGTCACCGGCCTTTCCGGCTATGACCTCAAGCGCATCATGCGCACCGGCACTGTCGCCACCATCGACAACCGCAACTGGGAACTGCGCGACCAGCGCGGACCGGTGCAGCGCCTGTCGCAGTCGCGCGCCATCGCGCTGGACATGGAATCGGCCACCATCGCCGCCAACGGCTTCCGCTTCCGCGTGCCTTACGGAACGCTGCTGTGCGTCTCCGACAAGCCGCTGCATGGCGAACTGAAGCTGCCCGGCATGGCGACCGAGTTCTACAAGCGGCAGGTGGCGCAGCATCTCACCATCGGCATCAAGGCGATGGAGAAGCTCGCCGAAATGCCTATGGAGCGGCTGCATTCGCGCAAGCTCAGAAGTTTTTCCGAAACGGCGTTCCAGTAGCCGCTCAACCCGGCCGGCGCCCGGCGAGGCAATCCGTCGTCTTGCTTGGGCCGCAATTTGGCCGATAAGCGATCCGAGCGGATAGCCTGGAGCAATTTCAGGAAAAGTGCGAAGCGGTTTTCCGTCTGGAATTGCGTCAGGACAAAGAGATGGGGCATTTCGGCGTTTCCGTGAGACGGTGAAATGCTCTAGGCGGTCGGAGCAAATGACAACGGGCAGTGCGCGCTTGAGCATGATGGCTCAGCTGACATTCCTGGCAATGACGGCATGTTCGGCTGCGCTCTTGGCCGGGTTCTTCGGCGCGCTGCATCCGGCTTTCGATTCCTTCTCGCATTTCCGCATGCATCTAAGCGTGCTGACGGCCTTGCTCGCGCTGCTGTTGCTTGCCGGCTCCTACCGGCTGCAAGCGGTCGCCGCACTGGTCTTTGCCATTGCCTGCTTCGCCACGACGATGAGCGCGCTGCCCAGATTGTCGCCGCAACAGGCGGTCGCCAAGCCGGCCGACCGGATCGTCTACAGCCTGCTGCAGATGAACCTGCGCTTCAACAATCCGACGCCGAAGAAAGTGCTGTCGCTGATCGGCCGGACCAATCCGGACGTGATCACGCTCGACGAAGTGTCCGGGATGTGGGCGACCGAGCTTGGCTATATCGCCAGCGCCTACCCCTATCGCATCCTTTGCGACTATCCCAACGGCATATTCGGCGTCGCGCTGCTCTCGCGCCGTCCCTTCGCGCACGGCACCGCGCCGCGTTGCGAGCCGCGCGGCGCGATGGCTACCGCCACGATCGATTTCGGCGGCATTCCGGTCGACGTCGCCGCGATCCATCTGAGCTGGCCGTGGCCGAAAGAGCAATACTGGCAGATCGGCGAGCTGGCGGAACCGCTGGCCGCGCTCGGCGACACCGCCATCATGGCCGGTGATTGCAATGCCGTGCCGTGGAGCGCGGCGGTGCGGCGGGTGGCGCGGCTCGGCGGCATGACGCCGATGCCGTCGGCCGGCCCGACCTGGATCCACCGCACGCTACCCGACTTCCTGCGTCGCTATGCGGGCCTGCCGATCGACCAGGTGTTCAGCAAGGGCGGGGTGACCATCCTGTCGTCGGCCCGGCTGGACGATACCGGCTCCGACCATCTGCCGGTGCTGGTCGAATTCACGCTGCGGCCCGACAGCGCGCCCGAGGACGTGCATAAGTCGGCGCTGGCGGCGAATGACATGCCGGACAAGCCGCGAGGCTGACGCCCCGCTTGGTAACGCGAACGGGCTGGTTCTCAGTTCTTCCCCATTAACGCATCGACCAATTGCTCGACATGGCCGCCGTCGCGGTGCTCGCGCGCGTCGAAGGCGTTCTGCTTCGCTTCATACTCGGCATAAATCGTGTCGATGCGGCGCCTGGCGTCCCAGCGGAGGCCGGTGCAGAACCAATTGTCCGGCCGCTCCAGCCCGGCAAGGGCCGTGTCCGTTGCCCGCATCATCTGCTTGGCGATGCGGCCGTGGGTGTGCTCGTGCTGACGCACGCCGGCCATGAAACGCTCCCACCGCCTGCTGAGGGCCGAGCTGGACGGGGAAGTGCGGCGGGGAAAGGTGTAGGTGATGTCGATCGTGCCGTCGGCCTGGCGCAGCCGGCAGATGCCGTTGTCGCGCTTCACATCGAGCTCCCAATGCACGGCGTAGCCGGTCTCGGCGATGGCGCGCGTGGCATGGCCGTGCCTCGGCCCCCGGGCGTCCATCGCCTCGACCAGTTCGGCGCCGGTCTTGCCGGCGACATCGTAGGTGCGCACATGCACGGTCAGCTTGGTGCCGGCAGAAGCGGCGCCGCAAAGGAGCACGCCGGCAGCAGCTAACATCGCCTGGCTGGTCCGCCGCATCTCCGCCTCCTTGTCCGGAGGCGGAGCAGACCATACTCGGCGCGCGGCTTCAACGGCCTTGGCGGCTTACATGCCTTGATAGACCGGCCCCTCTCCACCTTGCGGCGGCACCCAGTTGATGTTCTGGTTCGGATCCTTGATGTCGCAGGTCTTGCAGTGGACGCAGTTCTGCGCGTTGATGACGAAGCGCACATCCTTGGCCGACGGATCGGCGGCGGCATTGCCGTCCTTGTCCACCCACTCGTAGACGCCGGCCGGGCAGTAGCGGGTCGAGGGACCAGCGAAGACATCGTGCTCGGAACGCTCTTGCAGCGCCATGTCGCCGACGATCAGATGGACCGGCTCGTTTTCCTCGTGGTTGGTGTTGGAGAGGAACACCGAAGAGAGCCGGTCGAAGGTCAGCACGCCGTCCGGCTTCGGATAGGCGATCTTCTGATGCTTCGCCGCCGGCTCGAGCGTCGCATAGTCGGCCTTGCCATGCTTCATGGTGCCGAAGGGCGAGAAGCCGAACAGCGTGTTCAGCCACATGTCGAGGCCGCCGATGCCGACGCCGACAATGGTGCCGAAGCGCGACCAGAGCGGCTTGACGTTGCGCACCTTCTTAAGGTCCTTGCCGATATCGGTGCCGCGCCAGGCTTCCTCATAGGACGCGAGCTCGTCATTGGCGCGGCCGGCGGCAACCGCTTCGGCCACATGCTCGGCCGCCAGCATGCCGGAGAGCACCGCGTTGTGCGACCCCTTGATGCGCGGCACGTTGACGAAGCCGGCAGCACAACCCATCAGCACGCCGCCTGGGAAGGAAAGCTTCGGCACGGACTGCCAGCCCCCTTCGGTGATGGCGCGCGCGCCATAGCCGATGCGCTTGGCGCCCGCGAAAGTGCCGGCGATCGCCGGATGCGTCTTGAAGCGCTGGAACTCCTCGAAGGGCGAGAGATAGGGATTCTTGTAGTTCAGGTGGACGACGAAGCCGACCGCCACCTGGTTGTCCTCGAGATGGTAGAGGAACGAGCCGCCGCCGGTCTTCATGTCGAGCGGCCAGCCGAACGAGTGCTGCACCAGACCCGGCTTGTGGTTCTCGGGCTTGACCTGCCACAGTTCCTTGAGGCCGATGCCGAACTTGCCCGGCTCGCGGCCATCAGCAAGCTGGTACTTCGCGATGAGCTGCTTGGCCAAAGAGCCGCGCGCGCCCTCGCCGATCAGCACATACTTGCCCATCAGCGCCATGCCCGGAGCGTAAGCCGGGCCATGCGTGCCGTCCTTCTCGACGCCCATGTCGCCGGTGATGACGCCGGTGACGGCGCCGGCGTCGTTGTAGACGAGGCTTGCCGCGGCGAAACCCGGATAGATCTCGACGCCCAGCGCTTCGGCCTTGGTCGCCAGCCAGCGGCAGACATTGCCCAGCGAGACGATGTAGTTGCCGTGATTGTTCATCAGCGGCGGCATCAGGAAGTTCGGCAGGCGGAACGAGCCGGCGGGACCCAGCACCAGGAAGTGATCGTCGGTGACGGGCGTCTTGAACGGATGCCCCTCCTCCTCGCGCCAGCCCGGCAGCAGGCGGTCGATGCCGATCGGGTCGACGACAGCCCCGGAGAGGATGTGCGCGCCAACCTCGCCGCCCTTCTCCAGGACGACGACCGACAGGTCCGGATTGAGCTGCTTCAGACGGATGGCGGCGGCAAGGCCGGCGGGACCCGCGCCGACGATGACCACGTCGAATTCCATGCTCTCGCGTTCGATTTCGCTCATCGACCCCTCTTTGGCTTGCCGCATTCTCGCATTGTGCTGGCTCATGCGCTGCATAGCGCATCAATTCGCGCCGCGAAACCGGCGCTGACGTGACAACGCCGATTTCGACAAAAAGTCGCGGTTTTCCCTTCGAAATGGTCGGCGTGCAGACCATGGCCGAGCATAGGCCAGGGGCAATCGGTTGGAAGGCCAGGCCGCGTCCGCATGTTTTTAATTGTTCGACGGCTTGGTTATCGGCAATACTTGCCGGCATGCGCAGTCCAGAGCCATCCGGCTTTCCATCGAAGCGCTTGCTCTTCACGCTAGGCACGGTCTGGCGCGCGGTACTTCCGCTCCTCTTTTTGGCCGTGCCGGCGGAGGCAGATCCGGTGAAGGTCTGGGCGACCGGCGCCTATTCCTTCTCCGACGAGCTGGGCGGCTTCCGCATCACCGGCGCTTCCGGCATCGGCACCAAGGAAGACCCGCTGATCATCAAGGAGGAGCTGAACACGGCGACGCCGGTGACGCTGACTATCCGCGCGACCAAGCCGATCGAACCCTTCGGCAAGGCCGGCGAAGTCGCCAATGGCGTGATGTATATGCGCATCGACGTGCTCAACAACAGCGCCCTGCCCTGGGTGGAGTTCCAGTTCGAGCTGCAGGAGATCCTCGACCAGCCGAGCGTGTTCGGCGATGGCCTTTCCTTCGACCAGCGCAACAAGACGCCCGACAACGTCTGGTCGAGCAATTTCGCCGATTTCGAGCGTAAGTTCGAACCTTACGACCAGTTGCTGTTCAGGAACGGCAAGGTCGACCCGCTGAAGACGGCGACCTTCGATTTCCTGGTCACCGACTACACGCCGCGCTGGACGTTTTACATCGTGCAGGATCCGCGAATTCCGACGGGGTAATCTCGCGCTCGACAGGGAGATATCCGTCGCCAACCTTGCAAACCGGCGCCGTGCGGACAATGGTGGCGCCATGACTGCCGCCTCCCCCAGCACGCCTGCCGAGATCGCCGACCTGCTCGCCTTCTATGCCAGCGCCGGCGTCGACGATGCGCTTGAAGACGTGCCGATCAACCGGTTTGCCGAACCGGCGGCGAGGCCGGCCGAACGGGCACCTGCCGCGCCACGCCGCGAACCCAAGCCCGAGAGCCGACCGGCGCCCGGGCAGGCTGCGGGGCAGGTCAAGGCACCTGAGCGGCCAACGTCATCATCCGGTCTCGACGCGAGCCATGTTCCGGACGCGCCCGCGCGGGTGCCGGCGGCCGCGGCCGTTCCCGACGAAGCACAGGCCGCCGCCGCGCGCCAGCTTGCCGCCCGCGCGACGACGCTCGAAGAACTGCGCCAGCACATGGCCGCCTTCGACGGCTGCAACCTCAAATTCACCGCCAAGAACCTGGTCTTCGCCGATGGCAACCCCAACGCCGACCTGATGCTGGTCGGCGAGGCGCCGGGCCGCGACGAGGACCTCGAAGGCTTTCCCTTTGTCGGCCGCTCGGGCCGGCTGCTCGACCGTATGCTCGCCGCGATCGGCCTCGACCGCAACTCGGCCTATATCGCCAATGTCATTCCGTGGCGGCCGCCGGGCAACCGCACGCCGACGCCGCACGAGACCGAGATCTGCCGGCCCTTTATCGAAAGGCAGATCGAGCTGGTCAACCCCAAGGTGCTGGTCAATCTCGGCGGGCCGTCGGCCAAGACGCTGCTCAACACGACGGAAGGCATCCTTAGGCTGCGGGGCAACTGGCGTGTGCATACGACCGCGTCCGGGATTGCGATCCCGGCGATGCCGACGCTGCATCCGGCATATCTATTGAGGACGCCGGCGCACAAGAAGCTGGCATGGCGGGATTTTCTCGAGGTGAAGGCGAAGCTGAGGGGGTTGGTGTGAGCGCCCTTCCCTTCTCCCCTTGTGGGAGAAGGTGGCCGAGCGAAGCTCGGACGGATGAGGGGTGCTGGAAGGATCGCCACTTCGAAGCCACAAGCGCCTGATAGCATTGGGTTCTTCTACGTTGCGTTCCTTCGCGCACCCCTCATCCGTCTCGGCGCTGCGCGCCGATCCCCCCTTCTCCCACAAGGGGAGAAGGGGGAGCTATTACCTCCCAGGTAGTTGAATAACGGCGCTCGCCGCCCTACTCCTCCCCCATGACCCCATCCGAAACCTCCGCCGGCAGCCTCATTCGCGAATGGCGCACGCGGCGCCGCATGAGCCAGCTCGATCTCGCCATGGAGGCCGATATCTCGCAGCGGCATCTTTCCTTCGTCGAGAGCGGGCGTGCCCAACCTTCGCGGGACATGGTGCTGCATCTGGCCGAGCAGCTTTCGATCCCGCTGCGCCAGCGCAACCAGCTGCTGCTTGCGGCGGGTTTCGCGCCAAGCTTCAGCGAAAAGCCGCTCAGCGACACGACGCTTGCGCCGGCGCTTGCCGCGGTCGAGACCGTGCTCAAGGGTCAAGAGCCTTTTCCGGCGCTGGCGGTGGACCGACACTGGAACCTCGTTTCGGCCAATCCGGCGATCGCCCCGTTCCTGGCCGATGTTTCCGAACCGTCCCTGCTCGCGGCGCCGGTCAATGTGCTCAGGCTCAGCCTGCATCCGGGCGGCGTGGCGCCACGCATCGTCAACCTGGCGGAGTGGCGGGCACATCTCATCGAACGGCTGAAGCGCCAGAACGACGCGACCGGCGATCCGGTGCTGATCGAACTGGAGCGCGAGCTGCGCGCCTATCCGTCCGGCATGAAAAGCGCGCGCCCGGCGCCGGTCGAGCCGAGCGGCATCGTCCATCCGCTTCGGCTTGCGCATGGCGATGCAGTGCTCTCCTTCATCAGCACGATCACCGTGTTCGGCACGCCGCTCGATGTCACCCTATCGGAACTGGCGATCGAGTCCTTCTTTCCCGCAGACGAGCAGACGCGGACCGTGCTGGTGCGGCTGGCGAAGGAGCGAGCGGCCGCTGCGTAGCTTCACCCCTGCGGCGGCGTCGCCGTTCTGGTGCGCGTGCGATCGAGGCCCAATTGCCGCTCACGCCAGATGATGAAGATGCCGGCGGCGACCACGATCGCGCCGCCGACAAGCGTGTTGAGCGAGGTCACATCGCCGAAGACAAAATAGCCGACGACGACGCCGAGGATCATCGAGGTATATTCGAAGGGCGCCACGACCGAGGCTTCGGCATGGCGATAGGCCGCCGTCATCAGGATCTGGCCGAGCCCACCGCAGAAGCCGGCAAAAACAAGCAGCGCGGCCTGCATCGGCGTCAGCGCCTGCCAGCCGAAGGGCAGCGTGAAGAGCGACAGCACCGAAGCCGTCGAGGAGAACCACAGCACGATGGTCGCCGTCTTCTCCGTCTGCACGAGATTGCGCACCAGAAGCATGGCGACGGCCGAGATCGCCGCGGCGATCAGCGCGGCCATGACGCCCAGCACCTCCTGGTCGTCGAGGCCTTCATTGGAATTGAGCAGTGTCAATTCCGGCCAGGAAATGACCAAAACGCCGGCAAGACCGACGGCAACCGCGCTCCAGCGGTAGACGCGGATCGTCTCGCCGAGAAAGATCGAGGAGAACACGACGACCAGCAGCGGCTGGGCGTAGTTCAGCGTGATGGCCTCCGGCAGCGGCAACCTGGTCAGCGCGAAGAAGCCGAGCCCCATGGCACCAACGCCGACGACGCCGCGCGCAATATGGTTGAACGGCCGCCTGGTCGTGAATGCCGTGGAGAGCTCACCCTTGAAGG
The DNA here is from genome assembly GCF_053714275.1 of Mesorhizobium sp. Arg314. NCBI lineage: Bacteria > Pseudomonadati > Pseudomonadota > Alphaproteobacteria > Hyphomicrobiales > Phyllobacteriaceae > Mesorhizobium > Mesorhizobium sp. Arg314. The sequence goes on from NZ_JBSKBP010000024.1 coordinate 87,403, forward strand.
CCAGGAAGGCGATGATCGGGAAGATGGCGAAGAAGGAGCGGAAGAAGACGATCTGCCCGGCGGGCACGTCGCCGGCCGCCTTGATGCAGGTCTGCATGCCAACGAAGACCGTCACCGAGACGATCTTCAGCGCGATGCCGCGCAGCGTGCTGTGGCCGACCGCATGATCGACGGTCATCTTGCCTCGCAAGGATGGTCGGAAAACGAAGCCGCGAAATAGCCCAAGAGCAATTCCAGGAAAAGTGTGAAACGGTTAGGTCCGGCGACTTCGCCGTAGCTCCGTCCGGAATTGCGAAACACACCTATCCCGCAGTTTTGCCGAGTGGCCGTTTCGTGTAAAGAGCGCGCACCTCAAAATTCTTGGACCAGCCAAGCCCGCTGGCCGACCGAAATCGACAGGAAAAGCACAAGGAATGCGCACAGATACCGGCCATGTCTTCAGGCTCGAGGACTATCGCCCCTGCGACTATCTCATCCCGAGGACCAGCCTCGACTTCTGCCTGTCGCCGGACGCGACCCATGTCACGGCGCTGCTCACCGTCGAGCGGCGCGAGGGCGTCGCCGCGTCGGCGCCGCTGGTGCTCGACGGCGACGGGCTGACGCTGCTTGGCGTTGTAGTCGACGGACAAGTGCTCGCGACCGGCGACTATGAGGCGACACCGGACCGGCTGACGATCCTGAAGCCGCCGGCGGCGCAGCGCTTCGAGCTTCGCCTGGAAACCGAGATCGCGCCGTCGCGCAACGAGGCGCTGATGGGCCTCTATCGCTCCAACAACGTCTATTGCACGCAATGCGAGGCCGAAGGCTTTCGCCGCATCACCTATTTCCTCGACCGTCCCGACATCCTGTCAGTCTACACCGTGCGCATCGAGGCCCCGCATAACGAGGCGCCGCTGCTGCTTTCAAACGGCAATCCCGTCGAACGCGGCGGGCTCGCCAACGGCCGGCATTACGCGGTCTGGCACGACCCCTTCCCCAAACCCTCCTACCTCTTCGCGCTGGTGGCGGGAGCGCTCGGCAAGGTGGCGGGCAGCTTCACCACCATGTCCGGCCGCGAGGTCGAGCTCGGCATCTATGTCGAGCCTGGCAAGGAGCGCCTTGCCGGCTATGCGATGGACGCGCTGAAACGCTCGATGAAATGGGACGAGGAAGCCTTCGGCCGCGAATACGATCTCGACGTCTTCAACATCGTCGCCGTGTCGGACTTCAACATGGGCGCGATGGAGAACAAGGGCCTCAACGTCTTCAACGACAAATATGTGCTGGCCGACAAGGAGACCGCGACGGACGCCGATTTCGCCAATATCGAGGCGATCATCGCGCATGAGTACTTCCACAATTGGACTGGCAACAGAATCACTTGCCGCGACTGGTTCCAGCTCTGCCTGAAGGAAGGGCTGACGGTTTACCGCGACCATGAATTCTCCGCCGACCAGCGCTCGCGGGCGGTGAAGCGCATCGCCGAGGTGCGCACATTGCGCGCGCACCAGTTCCCGGAAGACCAGGGGCCGCTGGCGCATCCGGTCAGGCCGCGGCGCTACCGCGAGATCAACAATTTCTACACGGCGACCGTCTACGAAAAGGGCTCGGAAGTGGTGCGCATGATCCGCACCATCCTCGGCCCTGAAACCTTCCGTGCCGGCATGGACCTCTATTTCGAGCGGCATGACGGCGAGGCCGCGACGATCGAGGACTTCCTCAAAGTATTCGAAGACGTCTCCGGGCGGGACCTGGCGCAATTCGCGCTCTGGTATCACCAGGCCGGCACGCCTAACCTGACGGTGAGCTCGGCGCACAATGCCGCGGCAAAGGAGTTCACGCTGGAGATCGAACAGTCGGTGCCGCCGACGCCGTCGGAAAGCCGCAAGCGGCTGATGCATATTCCGCTGGCCTTCGGCCTGGTCGGCCCCAACGGCAAGCCTGTCGCTTGGGACACCGTCGAGGGTGCCACGGTGGATGGCGGCGTCATCCATATCCGCAAGCGCCGCCACACGGTGCGCTTTTCGGGCGTTTCGGAACGGCCTTCGGTGTCGCTCAACCGCGGCTTCTCGGCGCCGATCACGCTTTCGGTGCAGCAGAAGGCCGACGACCAGTTCTTCCTCGCGGCACATGACAGCGACGCCTTCTCGCGCTGGCAGGCCTTCAACACGCTGCTGACCGACGCGCTGATCGCCGCCTTCCGCCAGATCCTCGGCGGCAGGGAACCCGCCTTCGCGGCGCGGCTCGCCGAGCTTGCCGGCAGGATCGCCGGCGACGAGGCGCTGGAGCCGGCCTACCGGGCGCTGGCGCTGGCGCTACCCGGCGAAGCCGACATTGCGCGCGACATCGGCAGGGGCATCGATCCCGACGCCATCTTTGCCGCGCGCGAGGCGCTGGCGCGGGCGATCGCCGAGGCAAACCGCGAGGTTTTTCTGGCCCTCTATGACAGCCTTGCCGACAAGAGTCCGTTCAGCCCGGACGCGGCGAGCGCCGGACGCAGAGCCCTGCGCAACATCCTGCTCGATTATCTGTCGCTGCTGGCGGACGGTGCTGGCCTCGCCGCGCGCCATTTCAATGCCGCCACCAACATGACCGACCGAGCCGCGGCGCTCGCCGTGCTGGCGTATCGCCATTCAGGCACGACCGAGGCCGAAGAGGCGCTGGCCGCCTTCGAGGCCCGCTATCGCGGCGACGCGCTGGTGCTCGACAAATGGTTCCAGATCCAGGCTGGTGTGCCCGGTGCCAAGACCATCGAGAAAGTGCGCGAGCTCATGCGGCATCCGGCTTTCTCGATCGCCAACCCGAACCGGGTGCGTTCGTTGATCGGCACCTTCTCCAGCGCCAACCAGACCGGCTTCCACCGCCCCGATGGCGAAGGCTACCGCTTCTTCGCCGAGACGGTGCTGGAAGTCGAGAAGCGCAACCCGCAAGTGGCGGCGCGGCTGGCAACGGCACTGCGGTCCTGGCGCTCGCTGGAGCCTGGACGGCAGGTCAAGGCCAAGCAGGCGCTGCTCGATATCGCCAAGGCCGAGAACCTGTCGGCCGATCTGCGCGATATCGTGGAGCGGACGCTGGCGTAGGCCACCTCGCCTTCTCCCCTTGTGGGAGAAGGTGGATCGGCGCGCAGCGCCGAGACGGATGAGGGGTGCTCCAGCGGAGTGAGGCGTTGGTGTTCCCTGG
>NZ_JBSKBP010000025.1:0-87893 GCF_053714275.1 Mesorhizobium sp. Arg314
CTGTGATTTTTGAGCCGGCCGATGCCGGCGAGTCACGCCTTGCCCTGCCTTTGGTCGGCTAGATATAAACTGGGTTTAGTGCCAGAGCAAACTTTTAGGTATTCTCATGGCGCCCGTTGCCCCCTACCATCAATTTCACGGTGAGCAAAGCCGTCCGATTTCAGGCGGCATTTTTCGATTTCGCATAGCGGACCGCTGATTACTGTGGGACCGCAGGTGAGGCTATGATGGACGCTGACACTCCCACAATCCGACGCCGTGGAGGCCGATCCTCTGTGGTAGCAGCGCGCGAAGCCGAGAAAAGGCCGCGCGTTTCCACCATAAAATACGGTATTCGACCCGTGGAGGTCGTCTCTCCGGAGCAGTTGGAGCGCATTCACCAGGCGTCGCTAGCAATTCTGCGCGAGATCGGCATCGAATTCAGGGATGAGACGGCGATCAGGCAGTGGAAGGAGGCTGGCGCCGATGTGAAGGAGCATCGCGTCCGTCTCGAAGGCGAGATGGTCATGAACCTACTCGCTAAGGCGCCTTCCAGCTTCGAGATGACATCGCGTGACCCGTCGCAGCGCTTCGAGATCGCGCTTGACACGATGACATTCGGAGCCATGCAGGGCGCGCCAAATGTTCGCGACTTGGAGGGCGTCCGGCGCGCATCGACGATCGCGGATCTGCGCGATATGAACCGGCTCACGCAGATGCTGCCGGGCTTCCATATCGCCGGAGGGTTTACCTGCGAACCAACCGACATCGCTGTTCCATGGCGTCACCTGCACATCAACCATTCGAGCTTGGTGGAGACCAATATGCCATTCTTCGGTCTGACGACCGGAAAGCAGCGGGCAGACGACTCGATCGCAATGGGGCAGATTGTACACGGCAAAGCGTTCATGGATCAGAGCGCGGTGATGATGGGACACGTGTCGGGAAATTCGCCGTTGGTCTGGGACTCAACGATGATCGAGGGGCTTCGAGCTTTCGTCGAGGCGAATCAGGTCGTCCTGCTCTCCCCGTTCGTCTTGGGGGCCGCCAACACTCCGGCTGACATTCCGGCCACCATCGCGCAGTTGAACGCAGAGGCGCTTGCCGCTCTCGCGTATACCCAACTCGTCAGACCAGGCGCGAAAATGATTTACGGCCAATACTCGGTCTCGGTGTCGATGCGCAGTGGCGCGCCGATGTCCGGCATGCCTGAGGTCACTTTGCTCAACGCCATTATCGGCCAGCTGGCGAGGCGATATGGTGTACCGTGGAGAACCACTGCGTCCCAGTCGTCGGCGAAGACCTTCGATGCCCAGTCCGGGTATGAGTCGGCAATCGCTTACATGTCGGGCGCTAGCGCCTGCGCGAATCTGATGATGCATGCAGGCGGCTGGGATGAGGCCGGCCTCGTTTGCTGCATGGCCAAGTTCGTTGCTGACGCGGAGCAGAACCTGCTCATCGAGAAATATGCGAAGGGAATATCCTTTGAGCATTTCGAGGATGCTTTAGAGGCGGTCCGTCGGATTGGCCCCGGCGGGCACTATCTCGGCGACTCCTTCACGCTCAAGCGGTTTAAAGACGCTTTCATCGCGCCGGAGATCCTGGACTACCTCAGCTACGAGCAGTGGAAAGTCAAAGGATCGAAAGATATGGCGCAACGCTGCCGCGAGAAGGCCAAATCGATCATCGACAGTTACGAGCAGCCGTCCTTGGATTTGGCGTTGCGAGAAGAACTCGACGCATTCGTCGCCAAGCGCCAGGAGGAAATCTCGCCAAGCATTGCCTAGGCTGCGATGCCGGTCAAGCTGGCCTCCAGGTGCTTTGCAGACGATCTGGCTGGTAGCCCAATCAACTCCCAAGGCTTCAACCGGAAGCCTGGTTGGCGCCCCATCGAGGATGGGGCGCCAACCTCCTTGAATTCAAGCATTGAGACCCAAAATGGCTGATGAAGAGATCACTCTTTCCGAGCTTTCCGATGAGGAACTCGTGCAGCAAATGCACGATGACCTTTATGATGGGCTGAAGGAAGAAATCGAGCAGGGAACGCATATTCTCCTCGAGCGCGGCTGGGTTCCCTATACGGTGCTGACAGAAGCGCTGGTCGAAGGCATGCGCATCGTCGGCGAGGATTTTCGCGACGGCATCCTGTTCGTGCCAGAAGTGCTGCTTTCGGCCAACGCCATGAAGGCCGGAATGTTCATCCTGCGTCCGCTGCTCGCCGCCACCGGCGCGCCGAAGCAGGGCAAGATGGTGATCGGCACCGTCAAGGGCGATATCCACGACATCGGCAAGAACCTCGTCGGCATGATGATGGAAGGCGCTGGTTTCGACGTCATCGACCTCGGCATCAACAACCCGGTCGAAAAGTACATGGCGGCCTTGGAGGAGCATCAACCCGACATCATCGGCATGTCGGCGCTGCTCACCACCACCATGCCCTATATGAAGGTCGTCATCGACACGATGAAGGAAAAGGGCATCCGCGACGACTACGTCGTGCTGGTCGGCGGCGCTCCGCTCAACGAGGAATTCGGCAAGGCCGTCGGCGCCGACGCCTATTGCCGCGACGCGGCCGTGGCGGTCGAGACCGCCAAGGACTTCATGAAGCGCAAGCACAACGTTCGCGCTTGACCTCTGAGAGCTTCGATCTCGCGACGGCAGGATTAAACCCCGCGTCGACCGACGCGATTTTTGGCACCTCGAAGGAGGGATAAGACACCATGAATGCGCCGTTTGCAGCCCCTAGCGGTTCAGGCTCAGTGCTTTGGGACACCGCCAGGAATCTGGTGGATGCACAATCCGAAGAGTGCCGCCTCATGATCTTGGCGCTTCCCGGTTTCTCCCTACTCAGTCTCTCATCATTCGTGGACCCGCTTCGCCTTGCCAATTCGATCTTGGGACGGCCATTTTTTGAATGGTCTCTGTTGAGCAAAGACGGACTGCCGGTAAGATGCGCCAGCGGCTTTGGGCTGTCGGTGGACGGTGACTTCAAATGCGCCAGCCAAGCGATGCAGTCGGGCAATCGGCCAACCATGGTCGTCCTCTTGGCTGGCGAAATGGTGGAAAAGCAGGTTTCGGCTTCTCTTATCAATGTTCTTCGCCTTTACAGGCGGCACGGCATTCCGATCACGGCTCTGGGTACAGCAACGTGGCTGCTCGCCGAGATTGGAATGCTTGACGGTGTCCCGTGTACAATTCACTGGGACAAGCGTCCCGCGCTTTCTGAAACATTCGGACGTGTCCAAGTCACTGACCGACTCTTCGTTCGGGATAGCCAGCTCGTCACCTGTGCAGGAGAGTTTGCGTCGTTCGACTTAGTTATGGAGTTGATCAGCGAACATCTCGGCAAGGACGTCGCACTGGCCGTCTGTCGGCACACCACAGCGGGGCATTGGCGTTCCACCTCGGAAAGACAGTCGTCCATCAACTCTAACGAAATTGGCATCAGTAAGCCGATCGCGCAAATCATTTGTATCATGGAAGAACATGTCGAAGACCCAATACCCTTGCGTGATATTGCCAGGTGCGTCGGTCGCTCGCAGCGTCAGATCGAAAGGCTCTTCGCACGCGCATTGTCTATCTCCCCAATGCGCTATTACCTCCATGTGAGACTTTCCCGAGCTAAGCGTCTTGTCGAGCAGACCGAGTTGCCGATCGTTGAGGTCGCGGTAGCCTGCGGGTTCGCATCGGCCTCGCATTTTTCCAAGTGCTTCCGCCTCGCCTTCGGCGCCAATCCAAACGCGTATCGAGCATAACTACTGGTGCGCCGGGGGGCGAGAAGACACCGAGCGAGATGAATCCATTCTATATCGTGCGGTATTTTTTCCCCATATGAAAGTCTGCGAATCTCCGCCTTAATTGTCCAAACACCAACCTAGGGAACGCTAGATCCATGTCATCTTTTTCGGTTACGACGCACAAAATTGATCCAAGCCGGCGTCCAACCGGACTGAAGCCTGACGGCAGCATCGATGATAATGATCGGGTGGAAATCGGGCCGACCGATGTCGCCTTTGCCGAGTGGTCGGCTCTGGGTTTGACCCCGCCGAATTTGGTGAGAATGCGTGAGACGCGGCTTGCCCGCATCGTTCAGCAGCTTCGTCAGCGCGACTACGCGGGCGTGCTATGCTTCGATCCGCTGAACATCAGATACGCAACCGATTCCTCGAACATGCAACTCTGGATTACGCACAATGCGAACCGGGCCGCATTCATATCTGCGGACGGATATGTCGTCATTTGGGACTTGCACAATTGCGAGCACCTCTCGGCGCACCTCCCGCTTGTTAACGAAGTCCGGGACGGGGGCGCGGCCTTCTACTATTTCGCCGCTGGTGACGCGGAAGAGGTGATCGCAAAGCAATTTGCCGGGCAGGTCGACGAGCTTCTGCGCCGAAGCGGCGGCAAGAACCGCCGTCTGGCCGTCGACAAGATCGAGATCCCTGGCCTTCGTGCTTTGGATGAAATCGGGGTCGAAGTCTGCAACGGCATGCAACTCATGGAGCATGCAAGGGCCATCAAGGGGATCGACGAGATCAACGCCATGCGCTGCTCAATCGCAACTTGCGAGATTGCCGTCGCCAAGATGCGCGAGCGCTTGCAGCCGGGTATAGCCGAAACGGAACTGTGGTCGGTGCTTCATGCCGAAAACATCGCCCGGGGCGGTGAGTGGATTGAAACCCGCATCCTCACTTCAGGCCCACGCACCAATCCGTGGTTGGCAGAGGCGGGGCCGCGCCGGGTTGAATCGGGCGATTTGGTCGCGTTCGATACCGATATGGTGGGTCCTTACGGCATGTGCGCCGATTTTTCGCGAACCTGGTACTGCGGCGACGGAAGGCCCACCGACGAGCAGCGTCGATTGCATGCCCTCGCATATGAGCATGTGCAGGCCAACATGGCCCTGCTAAAGCCCGGCGTGTCGTTCACGGAGCTTACGGAGCGCGGCCACAAGCTGCCGAAGGAATTCGTCCACCAGCGCTACGGCTGCATGATGCATGGCATTGGCCTATGCGATGAGTATCCTGCGATTATGTATCCTGAAGATTTCATCCCGGGAGCGTTCGACTACAAGTTAGAGCCTGGCATGACGCTTTGCGTCGAAGCTTACATCGGAGCCATTGGCGGCCGCGAAGGGGTGAAATTGGAGGAGCAGGTCTTGATAACTGCGAACGGCTTCGAAAATCTCACCAAATGTCCCTTCGACGCCGCTTTGATGGCCTAGATTTCGACATCGGCCGCAGCCGACCAGGAACATCGGCCGGACTTGAGCAGATGTGATGCATCACGTCTGCTCAAAGCGTTCGGGGAGGGTCAGCAAGACTGCCGAGCCTCCCACGCTCCCGCTTTAGCCGTCGAGGGCACTTATACGAACAGTGAATTCGGAGCGCCCGGTCGCTGGAGCCGAGGATCAATGCTCTACGCCTGGAGGTTAGCTATGACGATCGACGGTCCGAGCGCTGAGTTCAAAGGATCTCAGATAGGGCGCAGCGCTGAAAATGCCGGCACGGCTGCGGCCCGGGCGGCATTGGCGGCTTTTGCTGATCGCCTCGACTTGGTTCGCGAATTCCTGGACGCCCCATTCGGCCGCCACAGTGCCGATCTGCGCTTTATGCTCGACGTCATGCGTTCCCAACCGACGGCAGGCAAGTGGTTCACGATAATGACCAAGCCCTATAGCGAGTGGCGCGCAGCGCGCTGGTCGCCCGACGGCTTGGACATTGCCGAAATGGCGCCAGCCTGTTTTCAAACGCGTGAGGATGTTGAGCGCTGGGTTTTCAAGCAGCGCTGGCGAGATCTGATCGGTGCGCTGCCACTGCAGGAAAGTGACGATGAAGACTGATCGCCCAGTGATTCTCGCCTATGCAGATTGCGACAGCGTCAAGCCGGGAGAAACCATCGGCTTTGCTGTGAGCTGCATCAAACTCGATAGTTTCCAGTGCGATTTCGTCCGCCTGCTAGGCTGCGATGCCGGCCCGGAAATGCCGCCCTTTGAGCCATCCGCGATGACGGAGGCCAAGCGTTATCCTGGTCGCGACCAACCCATTCGGGCTGGTTCCTACATTGAGGTCGAGGGCTCGCAGCGTCTGGCGGATCTTGGGCCGATAACAGTTTGCGGCAACATTTTTCCGACCCTTGTCAACGGCCAACCTCGCTGTCTGTTGAGTACGCTGACCGCGGACGGGAGAGGGGGAGTGGCCTTGCGGCTGGATGCCGAGGGCTGCCTGACCGCAATCCTTGCGGACGCCGATGGAGCGCGGCTCTATCGCCTCGATCGGCCGTTGTCTCTGCGTCGCTGGAGCTTTGTTGCGCTAAGCTATGATTCCGAACGCCGTCATTTGCTCGTTGCGGTGCATCGCCTGGCTTCCGGAACGCACGACCACGACGGCGCGAGTTGGCTGGCCGTGGATGATGTGAAGCCGCCAGCAGGCGGTGACGGTCACCTTCTAATGGCAGCCGAGCTGGGTGGAGACGGCTTTCCTTGCCACCACTTCAACGGCAAAATAGAACGTCCCCGCATCTTGGCTGCCGCGCTGTCTCTCGATCAAATCAAGGATTTCGCCGCACGCAAGCCGAACGAACCGGTCAATTGGCCCTGCTTGGCCGATTGGGCCCTGGTGAACGAACCTGCTTCAGACGTGGTCCGGGACCTCTCCGGCTTCGGTCACGACGGCCTATGCGTCAATCAGCCCGCCCGTGCTGTCCAGGGCTCGAACTGGGATAGCTCGACCTTGGATTGGCGCCGCGCCCCCGAACAATATGGCGCCATTCATTTCCACCACGACGATCTCGAGAGTCCCGGCTGGCAAGAGGACCTGCGGCTCACGGTGCCGCTCGAGTGGCCCAGCGGTTGCTATGCCGCCCGCCTGAAAGGCGACGATGCTGAATTCTATGTACCTTTCTACGTCCGGCAGCCAGCAAACGCTTCAAGCGATGTTGCCTTCCTGGCGCCCACGGCGACCTATGCGGCCTACGTTAATATGCTATCCCAACATCAGAGAATAGAGTATGGCCTCGGCTGTCTTGGCGTTACCTTCACTCCACTAGATCTTTTGGCTGTTGACCTCCCGGGTCCCGGCAAGTCACTCTATGATCCTCACGACGATGGCAGCGGACGCTGGATCGGATCGCTCCGTCGGCCGGTGCTGAACCGGCAGCCTGGAGGTTGGATCTGGAATTTTCAGATCGATCTTTGCCTTCTCGGCTGGCTGGCCCGGGCAGCTCCCGATCACAACGTGTTGACCGACGAGGAGCTCGATCGCGAGGGGCTTGCCGCCTTGGAGGGGTGCCGCGTGCTGGTGACTGGCAGCCATCCGGAATATTGGTCTCAACCGATGTTGCAGGCCCTCGATGGCTTCCTCGCCAAAGGTGGGCGGCTCATGTATCTCGGCGGCAATGGGTTTTACCATACCATCGATTTCCATCCTCAGAGACATGGCTTGGTCGAGCTCCGGCGCCGTAATTCAAAGATGGGCCGTGTCGACGCGGGCGACGCCTACAGCAGCTTTACGGGCCGGCTCTGTGGCGCATGGAGGGATTTGGGCAGACCTGAGCAGTCACTCGTTGGCGTTGGATATCGAACAGAGGCTTTTGACCGCTGCAGTTATTATCGTCGCCTGCCGGCAGCTGACGATCCGCGGGCGCACTTCATTTTCGAAGGGATCACCGAAAGCATCATTGGCGATTTCGGTATTTTGAGCGGCGCAGCCGGTCTTGAGGTTGACGTGATGGACCAAGGACTTGGAACCCCGCGGCACGCCCTCGTGGTTGCCGCTTCAGAAAACCATAGCAGTTCGTATATGCGGGGGATGAGTGGAACCGATTTCTTCACCACTCTCTGGAACGATGCCCCGAGAGAGCCTATCCGTGCCGATATGACGTTCTTCGAGACACCTGCGGGCGGTGCGGTCTTTTCTGTCGGCTCGATAGCGTGGGGCAGCTGCCTGCCGTCCGCTGGCTACGCCAACAATGTCGCCCGCATTTCCGATAACGTGCTACGCCGCTTCCGTGATCCGAGCCCGTTCCAAATGCCGGACTGACGTGCTGTCGCGAAGTTAATAGCGGGCCATTCAAGGACCATGAGAACGCCCGAGGGCACAGCGCGTTTGCCGCTGCATTACAGGGTAGTGTCGCGCGTAGGTGCATGTCAGAGAACCAACGCCGTCTGACTTTCTCGCTGCTGGTCCCGCGCTTTTGGAGTCCCTCTTTGATAACGGGGCTACTCAGGTGATGGCGGCATCCGTAGAGGCGGCCCACAACTGCGAACCCGGTAACGGAAACGGTTTGGGATCACGGAAGCGCTCAAGAACGTTCCGCGTGACTCGGGAGACATCGTTTTCGTAGTCGTCGACGGGCTGGCTCATGCACCAGGAAATTGACCCGACGGAGAAAACCGCTCCACCGCCTGTGGTTTCGAAAAAGACAATGTCTGACCGGACGTTTTTGTTCTCACTCCCACCAATCATCCAATGCATTGCGCCGAACTCTTCCTTAGTCAACATCATGTTGTCGGTATGATCGATGGAAGTGGCTATAACGACAGCATGTCTTGGTGAGCCGAGGGCCGGATCGTAACGATCCAGTTCCTGTCCTGCAGCGCCATTGCCAGCCAGGCCATAGTCCCCGAACTTCGAACCTTTGGTGATACCCTTGAAAACAAAATCGACGCGGGGATCGAGGACAGTGCGTTACTTCGAAAGCGCAATTCTGCCGCTACTGCGGCAGGCTCAGCATTGCCATCCGGCCGCCATCGATCGTCCACACCTGTCCGGTGACAAAAGAAGATTCGGGCGAGGCCAGCCAGGCAATCAGGCTTGCGACCTCCTCCGGCTTCCCGGTGCGGCCGACCATATGGATCTTCCCGACCTTTTGGCGAAATCCCTTTGGATCGGGCAGCTTCTGGATGAATTCCACATTTATGTCCGTATCGATCCATCCCGGTGCCACCGCGTTGCAACGGACTCCTTCGCCGCTGTGGTCGATCGCCACTGCCCTGGTGAGGGCATGGATACCCGCTTTGGATGTGCCATAGGCTGCATGCTTCGGATTGGAGCCCAGGCCCTCGATTGAGCCGACATTCACGATCGAACCACCCACTGACCGCAGGTGGGGCAGGGCGGCTTTGATCAGCATGAACGGCGCCGTCAGATTGACGGCCATCGTGCGTTCCCAATCCACCAGGGTCATATCCTCGATCCGTGCTTCCTCCATCATTCCCGCGTTGTTCACCAGGACGTCAAGTCGCCCAGCTTGCTCCACCACAGCCTCGACAGCATGACCCGCCTCAGCAGGCGCCGACAAGTCGATCGAGATCGCTTCGAACTCCCGATCCTCGCCCCGCTGCGCAGTGAAGACGCGTGCACCCTCATCCCGAAGACGTCGCGCGGTTGCTTGACCAATTCCGCTACGCCCGCCCGTCACGAGGGCGACCTTTCCTTCAAACCTCTTCATCCCGGCTCCTTTTCCACCGTTAACTTAGATGAGCGACCCGCAATGTGCGGCGAAAACCGACGAACTCAGTTGGCTCGGAAAAACCGCCGAGCGGGGCTGTGTTCCCAAATCTGCCACACGGCCGTATGGGGAATAAATCTCGTTCACCGACGCAAAGGATCGGCGTGTCGGATGCTCGACAGTCGTCCCCCGTCGGACCGCATTAGAGAAGGCGATTGTTCTATGCGCGTTTATGCGCCGCAGGTCATAGGGAAGGCGATACCCGAAGCACCGTGACGGGTCGAACGATTCGAAGTGGGGAGGGCAGCTTGGAGAGGGCTCCATGAGATCCACCTTCCAGACCCCCGCAATGCTCGCCTCGGCGCCAGCCGCTTTCGACCACCTGATGGTTCTTCCTGAACACTTACACCGTGCAGAATGGCCAGGGAGTCCGCCCCAGAGCTGTACATTATGCTGGAACCGCGCAGCCCTTTCCGCTCCCCGCGGCGCGACCGAATGTGCCGCCTGATAGGGCGGTCTTGCTCACCATAAAATCTATGATAGGCACCAACCGTCGCCAGGAAAATACGTAAAAGTTTTAGCTAGCGCTAAACCCATTTTATACCTGGCACGGCCGGGCAAAACAGCGAGGCGACAGTAATAGCGTGTGGTTCAAATCAGTGATGCGCAGCTCGTCGTTTAAGCTGCCTCCTGCTTCGGTCACCTCCTCTACCGCGGTTGTCCCGGGTGGAGAACGCCGCCGCGATGTTACGCCGGAAAGTTCGGCGAGCAGCTAGAGACGAGGCGATCCTGACAGATCCGTTTCGATTGCAGGCTCGAGCCATCAGACACCAACCACCAGCGCGCCGCCAGTCAAGCCGGCACCCGCCGCAGCCAGCAGCAGTTTCGCGCCCGGTCGAAGTGGATTCGCGCTGAGCGCGACCGACAGCGACAGGGGGAACGATGCGGCTGACGAGTTTCCGTAGTCGGCGATGGTCTTGACGATGCGCTCATCGTCGATGCCGAGCGACTTGCCGACTGCGTTGAAGATGCGGGCATTTGCCTGGTGCGGCACGAAGCGGGCGACGTCGGGCGCCGAAAGGCCGACCGCTGCAAGCGCCTCTACGGAACAGCGGCTCATCATCTTTACCGCCTTGGCGAAGACATCGCGGCCGTTCGTGATGGTCATGCGGGTTTCGGCGATGTCGATTTCTTCCGCGAACGGACGGTTGCTGCCGCCTGCCGGGATGTGGATCAGACCATAAGCGGAACCGTCCGAGGCAAAGGAAGAGCCGAGGATGCCGTGACTGGGATCGTTTGAGGGGGCCAGCACCACGGCGCCAGCGGCGTCGGCAAACAGCACCGCGCTCGCCCGCTCGGCCGGATTGATCCGACGGCTCAATATGTTGGCGGCGATGACAATGGCCGGTTTGTTGTGCAGGCGCACGAAGCCGTCGGCGAAGGTCATGGCATAGCGGATCGTAGTGTCGCGACTGTGATTGGCTCTCCAATGAATCGTGGAACTCCCGCGCCGAGCACACAATCCTTGTGGGAAATTCGCCAAGTCAGGTGCGGGGAACGGGACCACGCTGCTTTTTTGCCATGGTCCGAGCCGCGCGCCCTTCACGCCACCCGAACTCGGGCGTGGGCGGATCCGCCTCCCGTTTTTGCAGCGTCATTTCAGCGGGTGCAGTCTCTTTGCCTAAGCCTGTCTTGGCCGTTCCCAGAGGTTTAGGGGTTGGCCGATTCCTTCGCGCTTAGCGTTCTGAAGAACTTCGAAACCCCAGCTGATATCGAACACGGGCATGCCACAGGCGATGAAGATCACGCGCTCCTCGTCACTCTCTCGGCCGGGCTTCTTGCCGTTGACGACGTCGCCGAGGCCCGTTGAATCCTTGAGGGCTGGCAGCTTGCCGGCATCGATGAGACGAAAGAACGGGCCACCGATAACGCTGCTATAGTAAGTTTCCCTGTTTCCGGAGGCCACCGCATCCTCGACATAGGCCTCCTGCAAGGCTGTGTGATCATAGACGATCCTCGCACCAGTCAGGAACGACTCGTCTGTGTTGAATGGGCCGGACACCAGGATGGTCGCGCCGGATTTGATCCACTCGTCCTTGAAGTGAAGCGGCTTGAGACGTGAAGCGGCGATGGTGATTACGTCCGCATCGCGGAATCCGGCCTCGGTCTCATCTACGCCGATGCCTTCGCAGCCATATTCCTTGTGTACCCAGTTCGCGAATTCGTTGGCCTTCTCGGGAAAGAGGTCGAAGCAGACGACCTTTTGAACGGCTCCCAACTGGGTCATGATCGCCGTAAAACACGCCTTGTTGATCGGACCACAGCCGACGACCGAAACAACCTTTGCATCCTTGTTGGCGAGGTGCTTGGCCGCGACGGCTGGCACGCCGCCCGTGCGGGCTGCGCTCAAAAGGTTTGCCGACATCAGCGCCAACGGCGCGCCGGTGTCCTTGTCGTTGAGCATCATGGTCAGGATCGAACGTGGCAGGCCCTTTTCGGCATTGGCATGGTTCGATCCGTACCATTTGTTGCCGCAGACGTCGAAACGTCCACCCAAATAGCCAGGCATGGCCGCGAAACGACGGTCCGGTCCGGCCACCGGCATGTTTGGAAACTTCGTTTCCTTCGGAAAAACTATGTTCAAGCCATGATTGTTGTGGTTGGCGCCGCCCATCAAATAGTCACCCTTGCCGAGGAGGCTGAAGGTTTCCTCGCACACATCAACGCAGCGCTTCGCGTCCAGAACGCCGGCAGCAATCATGTTGGGTTCGGAAAGGTAGAGAAAATCGATCCTGGGATACATGGAGGCAACCTTTTCTATGGTTGATTGATGTTCGTATTCCTGCCTTCCGCGGCTGGGCCGCGTCAGAAGCGGAGAAGGGGCTTGATGTCGTAGAGACGGCAGCCGGGGCTTGCCGCGTTGGCACGCATCAGGAAATTCAGTTTTTCGATTCGCTCTCCAGAACGCGGCGCGCCATTCTTCTGGAAGGGCACTTGGAGACCGACGGAAAAATCCATCACGACGTCGTCGAGGACGCCGCCGGAACGACCTGAGGGGACCGAGATCATGCTGTGTTCGCTGGCAAAGCGATGGGCATCCATCGCCTCAGAGATCGTGCCGACCTGGTTGGGCTTCAGGATGAAGCCGTCAACGGCACGGGTTTCGTAGGCGCGTTTAAGCAAGGCGGCGTTGGTCACGATGAGATCGTCGCCGAGAACAATCGTGCGGGTGAGTTCCCTGGCCGCCTTGCTGTAGCCGTCCCAATCGTTCTCATCGAGCAGGTCCTCGATGAAGACGAAATCGAACTTTTCGGTGAGCCGTTTGGCGTATGTGATCAGTTCGTCGGCTGAGACACGCTTGCCTTTCAGAAGATAGGTGCCCGTATCGCGGTCGTACATTTCGCTGGAGGCGCAATCGAGTGCAAAGGCGATGCGGCCGGTATAGTCGCAGGCGTCAATCGCTTCTTGCATCAGCGAGAGGATTACCTCCGGGTCGTCCGAAGGGGCCGCGTAGCCGTAGGAGCTTGCGACTTGCGGTTTGTGACCGAGATGTTTCGTCAGGACGTCGGCAAGCTGCTGGAACACCGCGACCGCCATCTCGACGGCCACGTCTATGCTGTCGGTGCCATAGGGCACGATCAAGAATTCGTTGAAGGCCTGGGTCAACGTCTCGTAGCGGCCGCCATTGATGACGTTGAAACAGGGCACTGGTACGGTGCTGATGTCCCCGCCCGCGATGTACTTGTAAAGCGGGATCCGGCGCGCATCGGCCGCAGCACGGAAAGCCGCTATCGAGGCTGAATAAATCGTGTTGCCACCAAGTCTGCGCTTATCCGGCGTACCGTCGAGCTCAATCATCTTCGCGTCGATTGCGCGCTGGTCGAACACGTTCATGCCGATCAACGCCGGCCCAATGACATTCACTGCGTTGTCGACGGCCCTTTGGACGCCGAGGCCCTTGTAGCTCGCCGGGTTTCCGTCGCGCAGGACGACGGCCTCGTGCATGCCGACGGAGGTTCCGGTGGGGGCTGCGCCCCGGCCGACTGCACCGCTTTCGGTGCGGATCTCGACCTCCACGGCAGGTCGGCATTTGCAGTCGATGATCTGTTGAGCCCGGATGGATGTGATCCTGTCTTCCATGCCTATAAACCCTCCTCGATCGCCGGGACGTAGAGGATGTTGAGGTCACAGAGGTTGGTGCCGGTATTGCCGGTGAACACCGTGGAGTCGATGGCCGATAGCGCCTCGAAGCAGCTGTGTTCGCGTAGCGCCTGATAGAGGCTGATCCCCTTGGCGGCGGCCGCCTTCAGGCTACTGGAATCTGTGATGCCGCCTGCGACCTTCGCCGTCCCGTCCGTGCCCTCGCTGTCGATCGACAGCAGACACGCGCCCTTCGCCTTGGCGGCGGTGATGGCAAAGCTCACGGTCATTTCCTGGCCGGGGCCGCCATGTCCCTTGATGGAACTGTTGTCGAGGATCTGCGTGGTGACCTCGCCCGAACTGAGCAGCACGCAAGGAGGCTTAACCGGATTGCCGTAGGTCTGGATTTCCCGCGCCATCGACGCGAAGAAGGTGCCGGCGTCGCGACTTTCGCCTTCCAGGAACGAGGTGACGATGATGGCGGGAATGCCTATCTCCTCGCAAGCTTGCTTCGCGTAGATGCAGGAGTCCGGCAGCGTGTTGAGCAGGAAATAGGTGTTGTCGGGGAAAGCTTTCGGCGTTTCCTTGTCGGGACCGGCGCTCATCAGGTAGCGCACAACGCTCTTCGGCAGGCGGTCGGCCACGTCGAAGTTGACGATCGTGCCGCGCGCGTCATCCAGTGTCGTTGCATCCGGACCGATGGGCGTGCTCTTGTACGCGGCATAGGGAACAGTAATGTCACCGGTGGCGGGCGAGCCAACGGCATCAGATATGGAGAAGCCGATCAGTTCGGCCCCGACGTCCTGAATACGCTTGGCGAGCATCCCCCCGTTCAACGATGAAATATGGCGGCGCACGGCGTTGATTTCGTAGATGCCCGCACCTGATTTCAGGAGCACGTCGGTCGTCTCGATCTCATCTTGAAGTGAAATGCCGTCGATCGGGCACGACATGAGGGCCGAGCTACCACCGCTGATCACAACGATGAAGAGATCCTCGGGGCCAGCCTGGTCGACCACCTCGATGATCTGCTTCGAGGCGCGGAACCCTTCCTCGTTCGGCAGCGGGTGCCCGCCGATGTAGACTTCCGTCTTGCTGAAGTGGTCCGTCTCTTCATGAATTTTAACGATTGCGATGCCGCGCGTCAGGCGCTCGCCGAGCACGTGATCCACCGCCATCGCCATGTGGTTGCAAGCCTTGCCGGCCCCAAACAGATAGACATTGCGTTTTTTCGAAAGGTCCCAGGATCGGACGCCGATGCGCAGCACGTCGCCCTCCATACTCATGATGCTGCGGATCCGCCTGTAGCTGTCCAGTTTGTCGAGCGTTCGGTCAGCGATCTCGAGCACTAGCTTCCTCGAAGCGACGTCACCCAGTGCAACGATTTGCTCGGAGTTTCTTATTTTCTTCATGTAATGACTCGGGACGGCTTTAGGGACGGCGGCGATCCCCGCGTGGGGGCGCAAATCCCGTCGCGGACTGGAAGGCCATCAGGTACCACTTTCAGGCTGCGCCCGGTACGCCGATAGAATCCTGTCAGCTATAAAGCCAATTTATCAGAGCGCCATTTTGTCGGCGTTGATGTGTCAGGCGACCGGATTACCAAGGGGCGTCACTGCGGCGGACCATCAGCAATGTGTCACGGACAGGCGGAGAGCGTTAATTTGAGAAAGTATCTGCTTTCGTTGGCTGCGGTCGGGGCTCTGATGAGCGCCGCGCGGGTGGCACAGGGTACACCCCGGCGGCATCGACCAGGTTATGCCAGCCTCCAAGCCGCCTCCAATCGCGTGTGCGCCTCGGCTTCCTGTTCTGCTCTCCTCTGCTCAAAGTGCACACGCCGAGAGCGCTAACCTACAGGTCGCTCAACCCAAGTTCACGATACTGCGTGTTGGCCGCAAAAGGCATCAAGGCATGAGGCGTCGACGCAACAGTATCGCCGAGAGGAAGAACGGCAACACCGTGTAAATGCACAGGGCACCGATATGCAGGCCGACGCTGGTGGCCGGGCGGCCAAGCATCGCTGGACGGATGAGCTCGATCGAATGTGCAAGCGGCAAGAAGCCGCCCACCTGCTGAAAAACCCCAGGCATTCGGCTCACCGGGAAGACAGCCCCGGATAGGAAAAGCATGGGTGTGATGACCAGCGTCTGGTAAAAAACGACGTAGTCGTAACTGGGCGCAAGCGCCGTTACGACCATCGCCAAGCTCGCGAAAGCAAGGCCGGTAAGAGCAACGACAGGCAACGCATGGACAGCGGATGGCCATGCCACATAGCCGAGCGCAGTGGCGACAATCATGATTCCGGTGCCGGCCAGAAAGGCCTTCGTGGCTGCCCACGCTAATTCACCCAGCACGATGTCGCCGAGCGTGAGCTGTGTGTACAGGATCCCTTCCCAGGTCCGCTGCATGCGACCGAAAGTTGCATAGATCGTTTCGAAAGTGGAGGAGGTCATCGCGCTGGCGGCGACCATGCCTGCTGTTAAAAACGCTATGTAGGACGTGCCCTCAATGGGCCCCACCATTATTCCGAGGCCAAAGCCGAGCCCGAACAGAGTAATCATAGGGTCGGCCAGGTTGCCGATAAGCGAGGCAAGTGCCACTTTTTTCCACGCCAGGTAGTTGCGGCGCCATACAGCGATCCAATTCCACGCATTGGCTGGCAGAGCCGTCGCATAACGGTCACCCATCATCATTTCTCCATCTCGCGCCCGGTCAGCCGCAAAAACACGTCCTCCAGATTCGGTGGACGCTGCAAGAGACGCAGACCCGCGCGCCCGTTCAGCTGCACACGCACCTGCTCCGGATCGGGCGCATAGCAAAAGAGCGTCTCGCCGCTTACCTCGCTGCGCTGTACGTGCGGCTTGATCATTTCACTCAGCTCATGCGGATTGCCGCCGTATATCTCCAGTACCTGGCAGCCGATCTGCTCTTCGATCAGCGCGTGTGGGCGCCCCTGGGCAATAATGCGCCCTCCCTCAAGAACGCACAGTCGGTTGCACAGCCGCTCGGCCTCTTCCATGAAGTGCGTGGTCAAAATGATCGTCTTGCCCTGCGCCAAGAGCTTGCGCAGCCGCTCCCAGATCAGGTGGCGCGCGTGCGGATCGAGGCCCGTGGTCGGCTCGTCCATCACAAGTAGCAGCGGGTCATTGATCAGCGCTCGCGCGAGCGTCAGGCGCCGCTTCATGCCACCGGACAGTGCGCCGACGCGTGCATTGGCTTTGCTCTCGAGGCGGGCGAACTCAAGCAGCGACGGTATGACCGCTTTGACCGCGCGCGTGCTCATGCCGAAGTAGCGCCCGAACACCAACAGGTTCTCGCGTACAGTGAAATCGAGGTCAAGGTTATCGAACTGCGGGACCACCCCGATGCGGCCGCGTGCCAGGCGAGCGCGTGCTGGCACTGGCATGCCCAGCACCGTGATCTTACCGGCGTCAGGCGGTGTCATGCCCAGAAGCATACGCGTGATCGTGCTTTTGCCCGCGCCGTTCGGGCCCAGCAGGCCGAAGCATTCTCCCGCCGCCACAGTGAACGACAACCCGTCCACAACCAACTTATTGCCGTATGATTTACTCACGCCGTCTAGGTTGATGGCCAGCCTGGTCATGCGCAGGCCTCCTGCTGCTGAACGCCGGCGACGAGCGCTAGCCCAGTTGCAAGATACCGCGAAGACTTGAGGGGATAGCGGGGAGGCACCCCGCTAATGACCAGGATTGGCGAATTGGCCGCATCGTCCCAGCAGTCGGTCACGCGATTATCTCCATCCCACGCGTCCAGACCGTGCACCTCGACGGCGGTGTCATTCGCGTCAACATACCCGGCGATCTATGGGACAGAGCCAGGCGTTGCTTCTCCAGTTCAAAATGACAGAAGAGGCATCCGTCCTCGACATCGACAGTCGCCTCGTCGAGCGTCAGCTTGATGCTATAACTGCGCATAGTGCCTCCGATTGACGCGGGCAGGCTATTCAGCCTTCGCAGAGAGGTCGTCACTGCTTGCGATCAGATGGCGCTCGGCTTCCTGTGTGTTTGGTCTGGACAGGGTACGGAACTCTGCTCCGTCCTCCACATGAGACAAAGCATCACCAAGAAGTACCCGAACTGAGTGAACACGGCGCAGAGAACCGTCTGAACAAACGAACCGGTCAAGCAATAGGTCGCCGCGGCGAAAGCCACCGAGGCGCCGATCAGGTGTATCAAGAAACGCGATGCGTCCATTCGGCTTTCCTAGTCTCCCGCTTCCGTCTGCCGCAATTCGGTGCACCCGAAGCCGAGTGGGACGTCGAAAGCGAGCGAGCAAGCAGTCTGTTCATGGTTCATCTCCCCGCCTGGCGATCGACCTTGTCTTGCGACTGGCGTTCTGCCTCGGCGCCTTGCAGCACCGACAACCGCCATCGCCCGCTGATCCGAAAACAGATGTCCGCCCGACGCAAGCACGCGCACTATCTTTCGAAAGCCGCGGGCATATGGCCATGACCGAGGAGGCCGTACACTCCGGCCATGACGATCAGACCGAGCGGCTCCTGGCTCGAGAACTGTTCCACGTCAGCGGCACTCAAGCAGACGTCTTGCGGCTCGTTCATCCGTTCGCGCCTTCGAGCTTGTGCCCGCGCCGCGACGGTGATGCCCGGGAGCTTGTGGTGGTTGCGCGAAAGTTTTGTCGAGTGCCCCGGCCGCGCATCCGATTTGGAGTGCGTTCGTGAGGGAAAGCGACGGCTCGTGCGCTTGCTCGTGATGCTCCCGCCCGAGCGGATTGTAGTCGAGCCGCCAGGAATCCTCCCTGGCCAATTCCAAATGCGACCGGTGGCGACTATCATGCTCTGTCACAACTTGTCTCCCAGATCCGATACGCAATCACTCATGGGCGCCAATGCCACATGAAGTCACCGCCGAAAAATCACTCAAGAGAGTGAGCAAGCACGATGGCGCCACATCGTCCGACCCGCCTGGAGTTCCTGAATCAACACCGGGATCTCCGACCAGGACGTGTTTGCCAGCGCCGCTTGAAACCCTGGCAGCAGAGCCGCGCGACAACCAATCGCTGTTGCTCAAGGTGCACAGCGCGTACGCCTTCAAGGGGAGCAGAAGAAAGAGATTGATCGGCGTGTGTAGACAAAACCCCAGAAATCGCAGTTCGCGAGCACGAAACGCCGCCACGCTGCAGCGGATCATGGTCATGGCCGCAATCATGACGCCTGTCCACCAAGGCAGTGTGTCCGCCAGCGCGAGGTGCACGATCCCCGTTGAGACCGAGACGGCAAGGAGCAGCGGGCCGACATTTTGTCCGACCACATCCAATGTGAGATAGCGGTCGAGGGCCGTCAGGAGGCGCAGCGAAAGCAACGTGTCTCTGAAGGTGCTTCGCGCCCACCGTAGTTGTTGGCGCAGGTATGGCCGCAGCCGATCCGGCACGACTGTTGCCGCGATCGCGTCCGAAACGTACTCGGTTCGAAGGCCTGCTTTCAGCATGAGGATCGTGAGATGGCGGTCCTCGCCGAAGTCGCTTAGTTTCCCACGAAACAGCTGCGTTTCGTACTGATCAAGAACCATAAGCAGCGCAGATCTGCGGTACATGGCACATGGGCCACAGCAGCACATAACCGCACCGAAACGAGCCTGGGCCGCGCGCTCCTCGTTGCAAGCAAGCCAGTACTCCATGTCGATCAACCGGGTCAGCCAATTCTCGTTCCTGTTGCTAGCTGTCAACTGACCCATAACCGCGCCGATCCGTGGGTCTCGCATCTTCAGCGCGAGCTTCGTCACCACATCGCAAGCCAGCATCGTGTCGGAGTCGACGTTGAGCACCAACTCTCCCGATGAGCGGCGTATCGCGGCGATCTGCGCCTTGCGCTTTCCAACATTGTGCGGAAGCAGAATGAAGTTGAACCTCGGGTCATGCGCGTAGAGGTCGTGGACACGTCCCACAGCCACCCGATTTGCGGACCCGTCATCAACAACGTAGACCCGTAGTTCTCCCAGGTAGTTTTGGTCCACAATAGAGGCTAGGCAGGCCGAGAGCGTGTCCGGGTCCTCATTGTAGCAGGGGATGATGACATCCACGCTCGGCAGAAACTGGGAGCCGAACGGGCCATCTGAGATCGTGGAAAGGTCCGCCGGGCAAGCATAAATCGTCTGCATGCCTTTATGGGCAGTCGATAGCAGCGCATAGATCAAGACAGCGCCAGTGCTGATTTCGTCGAGCAGGATCATAGGATGTCGCTTTGTTCAGCAGGTTGGGGGAGGGAGCGGATTTGAAATCCCCGCTCGTGCAACTTTGGAATCAGACGAGACAGAGCCATGAGGGTCTGGTCCCGCAGACCGGCCTGAGCGCCCGATCTGAACTCGTTTGGAGGACAACCGTCGTGCAAGAGCACGATTGCGCCCGGCCGGACAGAGGCCATTACTCTTTCGACGATCGCCTCGACGCCGGGACGAGACCAGTCTTGAGGGTCTATCGACCAGTGGACCGGCGTCAGACCAGCGCGCGCACAGGTCGTAAGGACTTGTTCTGTCCAACTGCCAAACGGAGCGCGCATATGTGCCACCACGACGTCGGGACAGGCCGCCCGAAGGGTCCTATCTGTTTCAAGTATCTCATACTGAATCTGGCCATGTCGGCAGTCGGACAGCTCCGGGTGCGTCATTGTGTGATTGCCGACCCGGTGGCCTGCTGCAATCATGCGTCGGATGAGTTTAGGCTGGTCTGCCGCATGCGCCCCGATGACGAAGAAGGTCGCCCACGCCTGGTTTTCCGCCAGCAGATCGAGGATATCCGGTGTGCAATCAGGATTGGGACCGTCGTCAAACGTTAAATAAATTGGGCTATGGCTGCGGTCGTCAGCCCATTCACCGCGGACTTCGGATATGCAGCGGAGGGATCTCACAGCTCTGGCCCGTTCCGATCGATTATCGTGCCGATCGGCCACTCGGAAATCGGCTGTGCAATCGGGAGAACAATGAGGACTACGTCCTCCGTGCGGGTGGGCGGTTTGTCGAGAAGCGCACGTGGAAGGGTGGATCGCACGCGGATCCCGGGCATGATCGTCGCCAGACCGTTTCGGCTGAACCTTTCAATATGGTGCCGCAGCGCGGGCCGAACCGCTCCGAAGGCGAATGGGACGTCGAGCTCCTGCAGTACCGGATACATGACCCGGACTGAATGGGCGATCCAGAGCCCCTCAAGGTCCGGACGTACCCCATATAGGCCAAGTTCTGCCACCAGTTGGTCGACACCGCCAATCCTGATAAAGCGGCGTAGCAGGCCAATGTGAGCGGCTACCCCATTCGCGTCATAGCCGATCGCACGGAGCTCAGGCCTCGCGCCGGCCCAACTTTGACTGCCTTCGAATGGTTTTGCGTTGAATACTCCGGTCGGGCCATAGGTCTTGCGAAAGAAATCGGCAAGTTCTACGTGGTCGTTGAGTTCAAGCTCATTTTCCCAGCGTAGCCTCCAACGCAGCTTAGAGCGTATAGAACAACTTATTCTTTTTAGCTGTTTTGTTGAGGCACGCATGTAGCGATCCTATTAAACACAACTCTAAAGCATTACGATAAGCATATGCGCTGCTTTTGGGGATTTGTGCCAGATCAGATGGCGCGATCTATCTCGCCAACATGATCGTATCGGAGATACGCTCGATTTATGCTTGGCGTACACCCGAAAATCTTTGTCTTGATCCTGTCAACCGCCCTAGGTTTGAATTCCATCCTTTCGACTTCTAATGCAGCATTTGCTAAATTGCGTAAAATCATTTGTTTCGATGGAAGTCATCCATGGCGTGGATAAAGAGTGCCGTCCGCGTCGCTAAGCAGCATCAAACGCCCCTCGCCATCCCAACAGACGCATCTGTTCGAAGGATTGGCGATGGCGATCATGGCCGAGCCAAACCGTTGGCAAGGCGCACCGCGCCGCTGGAGGATGTAAACTCGAGTGGCTCGGGCGAAGGGCAGCGAAACGGGATTCGCTAATTGCAAAGGTTGCAATGCCAGTGAGGTCAGGGGAGGGCCCCGCCGACCCAACTGCAAGACGCCCGCCCTAGCCACGGCGAGATGGGGGCAAGGTATAACGGAGCCATTAGCCGGGAGGGGGCAAGGAGCCCCACGGAGACCGTCTGGCCGACCGAGGCGACAGGGTTCACGGACAGACCTGAAACCCTGAGGCAGAAAGATGGATCGCAACCAGGATGAGGCCGAGCGCCAGTATCGCCCCTGTCGTGGCTCTTGAGGATCACGGTCACGAAAAGGAACGTGGCTAGTTTGAACAGGAATGTCAGCGCCGCCGCATAGGCCCTGCAGTTTTGGGCGAAACCTGGCGACCGTCGTAATCACCTAGAGCATACCCCCCAAGATGGCGCCAACGTCCGGGGTCATGACATAGGGCTGGGGGCAATAAACGGCTTTCCTTTGGCGGCTTTGTCGATCAGCCGTGACAGGTGGGTGGACGCTGCTTCGAATATTCACCGTTTGCATGCTCTTTGCTGAGTTCAGTAAATTTTGGCATTTCCTTTCAAGTCTGCTCTTGGAGAAAGGCGGGCGGTTTAGTCGCGTGCCAGCGCCACGACAGGATCGAGCTTTGATGCATTGCGGGCGGGGATGAAGCCGAAGCCTATGCCAATCACGCTCGAACACACCAGTGCCGCGACAATGGAAGCTTGCGAGTAGATAAGCTGAAACTTGGTGCTGAATTGACCAAACAGCATGCCGAATCCAGCGGCCACCAAAACGCCCAGCAAGCCACCGATGAGGCAGGCCAGCACAGGTTCTATGATGAATCGTTGCAGGATGTCGCTATGACGTGCGCCAATGGTTATACGCACGCCGATCTCGTTGATTCTCTCCGAGACGGCGACGAGCATAATATTCATCACTCCCATGCCGCCGACGAACAGGGATATACCGGCGATGCAGCCAATAAGCAGGGAGCAATCGTCCGCCCCCAGACCATCGGTCGCATCGGGGGACGGCATCTTGGCAGTCGTCGTTTGGTGCCGTGGGTACCGGAGCCGAGTGCTCGTAGACGTCGGGCGCGAATGATTTCGCTGTTCCGAATAGACCCAGCTAGCCAATCGCGATCGGAGCCAGCAGAGAGGACTGTCTCCGATAATCAGTTTGGAAGGGGTTACCTGTATCAAGGAGCCGTCCTACCGGCTTTGGTTCGCGGATGCGGTGAATCGAATTGTCAAAAATGAGGACCATTGCTGACGACATCCTGACGAAGCCGCCATCTCCGTCAAAGATTGATTGGTTTTCCGACTTTCAATTGCCCACATCCGATCGGCTCGAACGCCTCAGCGTCCGCCTCACGCTCGGGATACCCGCAGGGGTGGTGGTCCTTGCCGCCAGGCGGGCACAAGGCTAAGCATCCGGACAGTGATTGGGACCAAGTCGACCCCCCCGGAGCCTTTTCGGTGCCGAGCCTGAGCGCGCCCCCATTCGGGCTGTTGACGTTGATGAGCACGGAGCATCGCACGTAGCGGGCGCTGATGAGCTCGAACAATGCGCTGGCCGATCCTTGGCAACGTCGGTGAGGTCGTCAAGGATCAAGGGGCAAAGGGGTCGAGCCGTTCGATGCCGGCTTCAAGGCCGAGTTCGCGGCATGCGACCTGCAGCTTCTGACGAGGTCGCTGGTGCGGCGAATATGACCCGCCATGCGTGCTCGAGGGGCAAGCCCTGCGATTGCGAGATGGCTCTTTCTTTCGCCGGCGGCCCAAACAAGGCAGGTTGGTGACCTTCTCTAGCCCGGCTGTTGTTGGCGGATCGCCATAACCTGCTCCCTGCAGATCGTCGGCACTGCCTCGACCTCGAACGTGTCGAGGGTCCCTCCCGGCGACAGGCGCGCCTTCCGCGAGATGCCGCTCGATGCGGTGTCCATTCGCCCAGTCTGTGTTCGTGATCGCAGCGAGGAAGCGGCCGGCGGCCAGTCTGAAAGGAACCTGCTTGAAAAAGAAAACAAGCGTCTCAAACACCTGGTGGCAAAACGTCTGCGGAAGCAGAATGCGGAACTGAGCAAAGGCTGGAAATGGACCAACACTTCCTGGACCGCGGTCGATTGGGCCAATTTCGGAATTATGTAGCAGTCTCACCTACGGGAAGCGCGTGGTGTAGGCGTTACAAATCCGCTGGATCATCGATTCATAGTGGAGAGGGTCGCCGACCGGCGGATTTGGCGGCGTGGGCGCGACGCTGGTCGCCCTGCTTTGCGCTTGATAGGCTGGGTCGGGATGGAACGCCAAGTTGTCATGTTCGATGACGGCGACGCCGACTGCCTCCATACCTGGCACATCATTGGCGGACGTTCGAAGGTGGATGCTGCGGAAGATGTTCACAGCATTGGCGGCTATCTGCCGAGATGTCGCCTTTGAATTGCTGTGGGTTGTGATGTCGGTATCGTCTCGAAGCGGCGAGTAGAAACGGTCCGCTGCGTTCACGACCAGAAAGGCAGCAGCGACCGTCCTTGGATCGTATTGATGAGCGTAGCCATGAAACGAATTGAAGTCGCGTAGGCGGTTCTTCCGAGCCTTGCCGTGCTCTGTGTAGATCGATTTCAGCTCGATAGCGATTTGGATGATAACTGGCGGGGCCATGATGATTGGAAGGCCCAAGTCCAGTTCAAAAGTTGAAGGTCTGCCGGCCGGCGTGCCAATCGCGATATCGATCACCCAATCAGCATGTCCGACCTGTTGATGATGGCGAAGCTTTGCGACCAGTTCGCCATTCCGCGCTCGCTGCCCAATAAGCGGACATTGGGCGACTAGATCGCGGATGATGACGGCTGATTGATGGTCACTTGGTTTGGATGATCGAGGATGGTAACCGCCTGCCGCAAGTTGCGTGACGATCTCGTTTTCAATTGGCATTACTTCACAACCGCGTTGACCGCTCCAATCGAGCGCGGCTTTTCTACCTCCGCTTGCAAGCGTTTACGAGCGATTTCCAAATAATGGGGATCGATATCAACACCGATAGAATTTCGCCCGGTCCGGAGCGCGGCAACCCCTGTTGATCCTGTGCCAATGAAGGGGTCTAAGACGACATCCCCGGCAAAAGAGAACATCTTGATTAGCCGCTCTGCCAATTCGGCCGGATAGGGCGCTGGATGCCCGTCGCGTGTCGAGGCCCCTCTTATGTCGCTCCAGAAGGACCGGCACCAGCCTTGCATTTCCTCTTTCGAGAGCATCGACAGGGCCTTTTGAATGGTGCTGGTTTTGCGATATTCCCCCGGCTTGCGCATGAACAGGATGTACTCGATATCGTTCTTGATGATCGCGCCGGGCTGATAGGGCTTCCCATAGAAGCCGGCTCCGTTACCCTGTGCCTCTGTCACGCCGTTGGCGATCTTGTGCCACAGGATCGGCGTCAAGCAGTCAAGGCCCACCGTTCTGGCGCTCACCTGAATATCTGCGTGCAGCGGCATGACGCGATGCCGGCCAAATTTGCGCGGAATGCAGACATCGCCCACGACACAGCACACCCGGCCACCCTCGACCAAGACACGCTCACATTGCTCCCAAACCTTGTCGAGCTCGTCTAGGAAAGCCTCATAGTCGGCGATGTCTCCAAGCTGCCCGTCGCCGTCGCGATACTTCTTCAGCGTCCAGTATGGCGGGGACGTCACGACCAGATGAACGGAGTTGTCGGGAATCCAAGACAGGTCGCGCGCATCGCCGACACGCAAGCTGTGTGTGGTCGTATCGAACGGGGCCGGCCACGCAACCTTTCGATAAAACCGGTTTGCGGTCTGGAGCGCCGCAAGGGCTTCAGAGGTGTTGTCCGACTGTGGAAGGCGAGGCGCGCGGCGCGGCTTCGCTACCGGGGAATCGATGTCATTGACGTCGAAAGCGAGACTCATTGGCCGTCCCCTAACTGGATACTGCGGACGCCAATGGCGTACATGCATTGGATGAAAAACACGGCGGTGAAGCTCCCGCGCGCAATCTTGTTCGAGATGTTGCGCCGGTCTTCTTCGATGCCAAGAGCGCTGAGTTTGTCGGCTAAATCGGCGTAGCTAAGGTTCTTCCGCTTTAGCTCGGCTTTCAGGATGCCCTTAACCTCTGATTGCCAATCTTGATTGGTACGCGCCACCTAGAGTCACCTGATTCGATGTCAGAGTCACCGTAAACGATGTTTTTTGCATTGACAAGCAACGAAAGCAGCACCATATTTGATGTCATCGGCATCATATTCGGTGTTTTTCGTGGCCCAACATTTCCTCCTCTCGGCAGCAGCAAGGACGCTCTCTTTGAGCGCCGTTGCCCGCATGTCCGACGAAGAGGCCCGAGACACCTTCCGTCGCATTCGTTGGGCGGACAACAATGGCGAGCCCTATTGTCCGCGCTGTGGCTGTGTGACCGTCACCGCCTTGGCAACGCGCCCTGTCTGGAAATGCACAGCGTGCAAATACCAATTCAGCGTCACCGCCGGCACGATCTTCGATAACCGCAAGCGCCCCGTCCGCGATTACCTCCTCGCCATCGCGATCTTTGTGAACGGCGCCAAGGGTCACAGCGCCCTCCAACTCTCCCGCGATCTGGACTGCCAATACAAGACGGCTTTCGTTCTTGTGCACAAGCTTCGCGAGGCAATTGCGGCAGAGCAAGGTGACATAGCGCTGTCAGGGACGGTCGAGGTGGATGGTCCTATTTTGCAGGCCACGTGAAGCCGAAGAACAAAGCCGCAGAGCGCGTTGATCGCCGCCTTGCCGAAGAACAGACCGGCAAGCGTCGCGTCGTGGTTGTCATGCGTGAGCGTGGCGGCCGCACGCTTCCTTTCGTCACCCGGAAGGAAAGCGAAGGCGTGCCGCTGATCCGCCAGCGCGTTGCCCTCGGCAGCACCATTCACGCCGATGAAGCGTCCGGGTGGGACAATCTCTATGCCCATTTCGAGATGCGCCGCGTCAACCATTCGGTCGAGTACAAGGCCGCCGACGGTGCCTGCACCAATCGGGCAGAATCGTATTTCTCCCGGCTACGCCGCGCTGAAATCGGCGTTCATCACCGGATCGGCGCGCACCTCTTGAACCGCTACGCCTCCGAAATGGCATGGCGAGAGGACCGCCGGCGAACCAGCAATGGAAACCAGTTTGACGAATTGATCGGCCTTACGATCCAGCACCCGATCAGCCGTGAATGGGCCGGCTATTGGCAGCGGCACTTGCCGCGCGCGGCAGCCGAGTAGGAGGAATGGATGGCAGAGACCCACGTCATGAGCGGCCTTATCGCCAAGCGCGCCGAACTGGCCGGCACGCTGGAGCATCATCAAGCGATGGTCCGGCAACTTCTCATGGAATTGGACGCGCTCGACCAGACGCTTCGGCTCTTTGATCCGGGTATCGAACTGTCAGAGATCAAGCCCAAGCCGCTGCCGCCGCGCCACGCCGCCTATAAGGGCGAAGTAGCCAGGATCGTGCTTTCGACGCTACGGCAGGCCGGCAGGCCATGCAGCACGCAAGAATTGACGATGCACGTCATGGCAGAGCGCGGCATGAACACGGCCGACAAGCGCCTTGTGAAGACCATTTGCAAGCGTGTCGGCGCGTGCCTGCGGCATCACCGCAACAAGGGATTGCTCCGGTCAACGGAGGGCTTGGGGCAGCATATTGTTTGGGAAGTCGCGCGCTAGTCTTCGTGAAATCCGCGCTTGTGGTAGTCGTCCTTTAGCATCGCATCCAGCTCTCGAATGAGGATGTGGCGCGCCGCGTCGTTTGCGGAATTACCAAGCCGCTTTTTCACGGCGACCAGGTGCGTCAGATAGGCGAAGTGGTCAGGCGGTAGTTTAAAGGTGATGATTTCCGCGTCGGTTTTGCCTCGGGGTCTGCCCTCGACCGTTTCTTGTCTTCCCCCTGAATCGCCATACGCCGAACATTTTTCGCGATTTAAAAATCAATTTATTATTCCCTTTTATTATTGCGCTGGCGAGTCCCCCGACGTTAGAATCCCACTGTGACAACGATTCGTACGTGACTCTCAAGGGCGCGACGTGCAAGATCGAAACTGAACTGTCGGCCCCGATACTTGGAAGCCGCCAGAGGCTTGCTTTAGGTACTCGATTTACGCTTTACTGGAGGTTCGCCTTGTTACGAGCTCGGCGGCCTCCGAAAGTGGGACA
This sequence comes from Mesorhizobium sp. Arg314, assembly GCF_053714275.1. NCBI lineage: Bacteria > Pseudomonadati > Pseudomonadota > Alphaproteobacteria > Hyphomicrobiales > Phyllobacteriaceae > Mesorhizobium > Mesorhizobium sp. Arg314. Next base: position 27,669 of record NZ_JBSKBP010000025.1, read on the forward strand.
CGACAGTTTCCCACCTACCGAATCGGAACCGAAGGTATTCCTGCACGAATACGGTTTTCGCTTCGTCCCACGCGATCCGGATAAGCATCTTTCACTCACCTTCCTTTCTGGTCAGCCGTTGCCCCCGGCGTAAAGGGCTTCAACAGAAAGGCGGTGCGAGAATCGGCTTCGAATCACGCAGCCCGGATCATCGCTGATTCAAGCGAGCGCGACTAGCCAAATCTCAGAGCGTTAAACAGGTGAGACTGCTACATAATTCAGCTAATTTCGCAGAGCTGCATGGGTGAGCGAGGGGTTGGGCGTCTATAAAGCCTGCTCAGAAAACCCTTCGGCAGTCGGACACCAATGGCCGCAGTCACCTGAAGGCGTGCTCAAAGGCGGCGGATTCAGTCTCGCCGCTGCGACACTGTCACAAGGGTGTGCGAGTTCGCCTCCGGCGGTATCCCGGAGCCTTAGAGGAAGGGTAGGTCGTGGCTTGCCTCTGCAACGAGCAATCAGCGGCCCTCAAAGAATCTAGCGTAAGGTCCGCCAGCGAAGTGGCGCCGCAACTCTTTGAAGTTCTCTATCGTTTGGTCCAGGGCGCGCGCTTCCTGGCGCTTAAGGATGCCGGTACCAGAGAGCCGAACCGCTGGAACCCGAAGGAAATCCCAAATCGTTGCCAAGCACGCCGAGGGTTCGTCAAGAAGGCTCTCGTACTCGACCACATGCAAGTCGGTGGACGCGAAGGAGCACGCGACGCGATCGTGGAATTCGTCGGCGGTCTTGAAATATGCCTCGCAGCAGGGGATTGCCAGTTTGACGGGCGGAGCCGCGTCGTTGTCCGAACTGAACTTCAGCCACTGGCGGGTTTGCCTTGCCTGTGTCAGCGATCGCAGCGATTCCAAGGTGTTTTTGCGGACCAGGAGAATGACCTTGAGCCCTGGCCAACGGACAAGCTCAGCAAAAAAACCCGGACGCTCATGGAACTGAGGTTCGTTGATCTTGCAACCAACGCGCGTAACCTTCTTGTCGGATTCGTTTGGGAAGCGCACGTAGGCCAGCTCAAGCAGCTCCCGATCGCTGCCTACCAAGCGATCCTTATCGGACCAATTCGTATCGTAGGTGTTGAGCAACTCACCATTGCTCAGTACGTTCGGATGCTCGTTCAGCAATTCTTCCAGATAGTGCGTGCCCGTCCTCGGCATCGCAAGGATCACAAATGGGCCAGGTGACGGCACGGGATGTGTCATTGCATGTGTCTCCGATCAATATTGCTGACGGTAGTCGCCTGGACCTAGTGTATAGACAGCACCCAGTCTCGATGAAACGGTGCTGCAGGCCAGTGTAAGCCGTCACACCTTCGGTGACTTTGCGTCGAGAGTCCGCAGGGCTCCGAAAGAAAAGTGGCGCGTTCGACGTGGTCGCACATCGAAACACTTCCCCTGCTGCTTCCCGAGGCACGTATCACGCGATCCAACTAGAAAAGGTTGGAATGCATGGGCAGCTTTGCCGCTGCCCCAAACCGCTCACGGGGCGCTTTTGTTGTGGGCACGCCATGCGCATCGGTTGAGCTCGGACGCCTCGGGGACCAGGGCCAGTGAACAGGCATGTTACAAGTGGGACCTTTCGTGATTTGACATTTTTCTATGCAGGTCCTCATACACGCGTAAAATCGATTGTTTTGATGGATCCCATCCGCGCTATGGATAACTGACACGTGCGCTTCAAGGGCCTTGATCTAAACCTCCTTGTTGCGCTTGACGCTTTGATGAACGAGCGCAACCTCACCGCTGCCGCACGCAGCATCAATCTCAGCCAGCCCGCCATGAGTGCGGCCGTCGCCCGGCTGCGCGACTTTTTCCGCGATGAGTTATTTACGATGAGGGGGCGCGAACTTGTCCCCACTCCGCGCGCGGAAGATCTCGCCCCCGCGGTCCGCGAGGCACTGCTTCACATCCAGCTCTCGATAATTTCCTGCGACAGGTTCAACCCAGTTCAGTCGGAGCGCCGGTTCAAAATCAGCCTTTCCGATTTCATGACCCTTATATATTTTCAAAAGGTCGTAGAGCGTGTCGCGCGGGAAGCTCCCTCCGTCAGCTTCGAGTTCCTACCCCTCACCGATCACCCTGAAGAGTTTCTCCGCCGCGGTGAGATCGATTTTCTAATCCTTCCCGACGTGTTCATGTCGAGCGAGCATCCCAGAGCAGTACTGTTTGAAGACACGCTGGTGTGCGTCGGCTGCGCCACGAACAAACATTTATCACGCCCGCTTACGTTTGAGCGGTACATGTCCATGGGGCACGTTACGATCAAATTCGGGCGTACGCGGCAGCCCTCCATCGAAGAATGGTTTTTGCTCGAGCACGGCCGCAAGAGGCGTATCGAGGTGGTGGTGCAGAACTTTAGCATGGTTCCCCCTATGCTATCAGGCACGGAGCGGATAGCGACCATACCCTTACGGCTGGTCGAATATTTCGCACGACTGATACCGCTGAAGATCGTTGACCTTCCACTGCCCCTTCCCCCACTCACCGAGACCGTGCAATGGCCTGCCATTCACAACAGCGATTCGGCGAGCATCTGGATGCGGGAGATATTACTCCAGGAGGCGTCCCGCATGGCTCCGCCGCACAGGATCGCCAAGGTCTAAACGTTTTCCTGGATCCGTGTTTTGCGGGAGTTGTCAGGAGCCCACGAGCGCCTCTGCGCCGAATCTACCTGCCCTGAAGCGGCCTGTCAGAAGGGCGTGGGGATTGCCAGACTTTCTAGCCTGCGGCGGCCCGATTCGACTGGTATCGTCACCCCACGACCATTCTCGCAGGCAATGTACGCTCGCTTTCGCCAAGTTTTGTCCGACCGCGCTTGGGCGATATCTGGGTTTGCGGACCACGTCGTCGCCAAGGCGCAAAAGCGCCGCAAATTGCAGGAGACCAGCTATGCTGTGGTCACTGATCCAAAATCGGCTCCGTCTCAATCATGCTGGCCACCTGGTGACAGGATCGAGCCGGCAAGCCGAGCCGCAGCTTCGCGAATCGGCATGTCAATGACTGTGACGGCGCATTCTGTAAGGAAACGCCGTTCGTTTTTGGTCATTTCCGTCCCGTCGATTAGCGCGAAATGCGGCCCGTCGGACCGCTTCATGATCTGTCGGGCGTAGGTGCGCAGCATCTGATCGTCGAAGCGGCAGCCGACGAAGAAAAAGCCCCGGTTGTTGCGCCGCTGTTTCACCTGCTCAGGAATCGGCGTCTGAATGTCGATATCCGTTAGCACTTCCACATAGTCGGAATCTGAGACCAGGAAGTTTGCCGCTGGCCTGATACTACCATGAGGCACATAGAGTACCGTTTCCACCGGGGGTACCGGATCGATTTCAATTCCGGACAAATCGTAGGCTTTGGTCCAAATGTCCCTGATTTCGTTCGCCCGCGGCACCCCTTGTATCTCAACGACATCCGTTCGGCCGGTCGCGACCAGGGCCGCGCGCATGGCGCCATCATACCAGCTGTCGACAATGAGCGAGAGCGGCAGCGTGGCGAGCCAGGCATGGAGGATCGTCGGCGGTGCTGGCACGGCGAAGATCTCGGCCATCCAACCCTGGAGCGTCCGGCGATGGCGGCGCTGTTCGATAAACTGTGCGACTGACCACATATTGGTGCGGATCTTGGATGGAGCCGAGGCGCGCTCGTTAAGGGCCGCGGCGACAGCTTCCGGAGTATCCGGTACAGCCGGTGTCGGGCAGCCGAGCCGGAGGAGACCGGGGCCTAGATAAGGAACGATCACGTCGGCGGTGAGCGCTCCCTTGATCAGGTCAAGCCGCGCTTCCGCATGGCTATCCCGAGTGATTAAAAGATGGCGCGGGATGGGGTTCATGCTCATTTCTCCTGCCTTCACGCTGTCAACCCGCAGTCCTAATCCCCGTCGGATATTTTCCTGGCCTCAACGGTGATTGGCAGGCGCGTATCTCGCGGAAGGTCGGGCAGGACGAAACGCCAGCCGTTTCTGAGCACTACCGCCCCGCCCCACAGGCCTTCATTCTCAACCTCGATGATCGGCTCTTCGAGATCCTTCTTGGGAACGTAGGCCGACAGGCCGGCGCCGGTCCTGCGGATCATCACCTTCACCGGGCTGCTCCCTTGCCAGGAGGAGGGGTAGTTTCGGCGCTACGAGAAGCTCCGGCATTGTCAAGGCTCACCATTTCACGCGCCCGCATGCCCACTACTGTGCCACGACCGATCCATTCGACCGCATAAATGTAGAATTGCTGGAGAAAGGTGCCGATGTCGCGCACGTATCCTTCGTCACCCCTCAACACGAGATTTTCCCCTACCTCCCCACCGGGATAGGTGCCGTCATTCCTGATGTGGCGTATGGCGCGGACCCGTTCGCCCGGCATAAACCGTGGAGGCTTATGGATTTCGACCTCCTGTTCGCGCCACAGGGTCATGGCTGTTCTTCCTTTCTCGGTGGGGGTTTAGAAATTCAAAGAGCGCCGTCAGCCGATCGGACCTCAGGCGGGAACGCAGGTCATCTCGACCGGACAGACGGAGGCACATTGCTGTGCATCGAAGGTATCCTTGCATTCAGTGCATTTTTCCGCGTCGATGACGTAGGCTTCGCCTTTGAATTTGATCGCACCGGAAGGACATTCGAACTCGCAGGCACCGCATTGAGTGCATTGGGATGCGATGATCTTGAACGCCATTTTTCGTCAACTCCTGGTCAGTTGGATTAGAGATCTCAGGCCATCGCGGCCAATGGTTTGGCCCCAAAACTCGGCGGCGTAAACCGCGCTGATCGCGGTCTCGATATGCTCATAGCCATAGTCATCCATTGCCCGGATTCCGGCTCCCCTGAGCTGAGCCTTCGGGCAATCTCCGATCTTGGCGCACAAGACGATCTCTATTCCTTCGAGTGCCGCGAGGACGCCCTTTAGGGTGGCATCCTCGCCCCAGCCACCCAGGCAATAGCGCTCGACCTTCCGATGCCCGACCAAACTGATTCCCCCCGGCGAGGCCTCATAGATCTGGAACTCTCTCGCGTGGCCGAAGTGTACGTTGACGCGGCCGCCGCCCTTGCTGGCAACGGCGACAAGAAGCGACTTGCCCGATCCCGCTGCCTTGACAAGTTCCGTCGCCTCGCTTTTGGCCACCGCCCGATCGCCGCGCTCTCGCGCGACCACCTCGCGATAGGCGTCGCGCTTACTCGCGTCGTAGGTCACCTCGTTGGGGATTTGGTCGAGCGTGAACTCCTGGGCACGATCATCGTCGAGCAGGCCAACCGCATCAGCCCGGCATTGCCTGCAATGGCGCATCAATTTGGCACCGCCGTCCAGACGATCTTGAAGAGCCTTCAGCTCCATCGCCTTTGGGCCGCGGTGCCCGGTCAGCCCGTAATGGGTACCGTACTTCGGGTTCGAAATCAGCGGCATGATGTTGTGCAAAAAGGCGCCGCGCGCCTTGACGGATTTATTGACCTCGATCAGGTGCTCGTCGTTGACGCCGGGGATCATCACCGAATTGATCTTGGCAAGGATGCCGCGCTCCGTCAGCATCTCCAGGCCCAACATTTGCCGCTCATGCAGAATCCTGGCGGCTTCGATGCCAGTGTAGCGCCGGTGCTCGTAAAAGATCCAAGGATAGATCCTTGCGCCGACTTCCGGGTCGACCATGTTGATGGTGATTGTTACGTGGTCGACATTCATGTCGCAAAGCTCGGCGACATGGTCCGGCAACGCGAGCCCGTTGGTCGAGATGCAAAGCTTGAGGTCGGGGATTTCCTTGACGACGCGTTCGAACGTGGTCTTTGTCTTGTTCCAGTCGAAGCAGGCGTCGCCCGGTCCGGCGATGCCCAGCACGGAAAGCTGCGGCACTTCATTGGCGACTGCGATCACCTTGCGCACCGCCTGATCTGGGGTCAGCTTTTCCGAAGCGACCCCAGGCCGGCTTTCGTTGGCACAGTCAAACTTGCGATTGCAATAATTGCATTGAATGTTGCAGGCCGGGGCCACCGCAACATGCATGCGCGCGAAATAATGGTGCGCTTCTTCTGAATAGCACGGGTGGTCCTTGACCTTCTCCCAAATGGCCGGCTCCATGTCGCTAGGCCTTGCGGACGAGCCGCAGGTTGAAGACGCGCATCCAGCCGATTTCGCGGTGGTTTCGCTTTGAAGCGAAATCTTCGGTGCCGACATCGAATGGCTCTGCTCCTGGCTGACTTACACGTCCAATCGCAAGAGCTATGCCAGCCCACCAAAAGGGGCATTCACCCGAAATCTCGGCTTTTCGTGTCTGATATGTCAAATTGCCTACGACCTGGATTTGTCGGGCTTCCGACATTGGAGAAGGGTATGGGCTCGCCAGAGCGATGGTCTCTGGTCCCGCACAGGCCGGACTCCGAAACGCCACATGGTTCAGACGTTAGGCTGGGCTAAAATTTCTTCACCTCGATACCGTGCCGGCGTAGAGCATAGCCGACTTGCCGCGGGGTGAGGCCGAGGAGACGAGCCGCTTTAGCCTGGACGGAGCCTGCCTTTTCCATCGCGTCGATCAGCCGCTCGCGTTCCGTCAGGCGCGGGCTGCCCGTTGCGTGACAGTTGGGATCGTTCCGATCGGCCGGCGGCTGCGATCCTCGGTTCATCGTGCCACGAGCGGGATCGGCGACGGCGTTTGTGCCCTGAGACCAGCCGGCTCCTTTCCAGATGAGCGAAGAAAGACACTGGCCACTCCTGCAGGCGAAATCCGACTGAACTATCGTCTTCGACCGGGCAAGTGTCGCCGTCCTTCGCACGCAGTTTTCCAGCTCTCGGATGTTGCCAGGGAAGTGGCATTGCGAGATCACATCAAGCCCCGAGGATGCGAAGGTGAGATCGCGATTGTTCTCCTTGTTAAACCGATCGAGAAAGAATTCGGCAAGGAGTCGAATGTCTCCGGCGCGCTCCCGGAGCGGAGGCAACGTAATTGGTATCACATTGATGCGGTAATAAAGGTCTTCCCTAAACTCCCCATTCCGCACAGCCGTTTCAAGGTCCTTGTTGGTGGCGCATATAAGCCGGACATCGAACTTTAGCGTTCTGGTGCCGCCGACCCGCTCCAGTTCGCCTTCCTGCAAGACGCGCAGCAGCTTGGCTTGAAAGGAAGGCGAAATCTCGCCGATTTCATCAAGCAACAGGGTTCCGCCATGCGCCAATTCGAAACGGCCGGCGCGCTGAGAGATAGCCCCAGTGAAGGCGCCCTTTTCGTGCCCAAACAGTTCCGATTCCAGGACGGTTTCAGAGAGCGCGGCGCAGTTCACCGTGACGAAGGACTTGTTCTTCCGAGGTGAGAATTTATGGATTGCCTTTGCAATGGCTTCCTTGCCGGTGCCGCTTTCCCCCCGCAGCAACACAGCGGCGTTCGTGCTTGCCACGACCGGGATCATTTCGAGCACCTGTTTGAGCGCGGGACTCTTCCCCACGATTCCGTCGATATTGACGTGCGGCTGCCGGTCACGATCGGTCCTTCCATCGCCGGGCGATGGTTCCGGTTTGTCTTCGACAAGCCGTTGAACCCCCATGCTCGGGAGGCGATGGAGATATATGATTTGGCCGACGAGGATGGCGACCATGCTTAGGAAGCGTACGTCCTCGTCATTGCGGAAATTGATCGAGCCGTCCCCGACGCGGTCGATCCACAATGTTCCAAGGGTTTCATCCTGAGCTTTGAGGGGAACACCGATAAAGCTCACCGGCAGAGTGTCGATGCGCAAGGGCATCTGGGGATCAGCCTGAAATAGTTCCGACTTGCTGATATCCTGTACGACCAACGGCGTCCCCGTCGCGACGATTTGGTCTAATACGGCCTGCGGGATGCTGCCGCAAGTGGCTGATTGAGGTAGATAGACGCTGCCATCAGTGACGACAAACCCCGGCTCTCCGTCAGTCCCGGGGACAATGATTTCTCCATGACGCATTTGCACAAACGAGGAGAGCAGGGTTATGACGTTGGCAAGCGCGGTCTCCAGCCTAACGGGCGCGGTCAGGACCTTCGATATCTCGTAGATCCCCTCGAGCGGGAAATACGCTCCGCGCCCGCTTTCGATGGTGTCCCCAGGCTCTGCATGATCGACTTCATCCCGCCGCGTGTGGTCCATGGAAGTGCCTCTGAATTTGTCTAGGATGCACTCGCTAAGCACACCTTAGAACTGAAGTTTCTAGAGATATCCCGAGCAATCATTACGAGATGTCGGGTCGACTTGGGGCTTGCGGGTTGGCGCAAACAATCGGCGGGGCGGCGTATCTAGTCCTTGAAGCTTGCCGGCCAGCACCGCCGATCATGGCGCAACCCCTCGTGGTCGCTGAAATTTCATAGCCTGGCGACGGCGAAGATGCGCTGGCCCACCAGCATCTTCACCGCGTGCTCCTCAATGCGGCATTGTGGACGTCCGCGAAGCATCGGGCGAAGCAACCAGACAGTCCGGTCGCTCGGTCCGCCAGACCCAGCAGAAGTGCGTCAGCATCCGAACGTTCGTTCCACCGTCAAAACCGGCAACGGCGTGCTTTACAGCAGGTGCAAACTTGAACTGATCCGATATCATTGTGGCGGCATCCGGGCGCTCCTCGATTAAAGCTAAGCTGCTTTCGCAAAATAACTTCCCCGATTCGGAACCCCGATGCACTTCAACAATGCGAGAGGTGCGCTGCAACGCAATAGAATGCGAAGGTTTCCGCAATTGTAAGTTGTACAATGGCTCATTCTGCTGCTGAATGCGCCAGCTATCCGAACTTAAAGAGGACACCGAAACCGCCGCGCGGATAATTCCACGTGATCTCGCCGTTGGCCTCGCACAGCACTCGGCATGTGCCACACTCCAAGCACCCGTCGGCTGCGATCTCAACTTGGCCCGTAGCGTTCAGCTCATAGCACTTGGCAGGGCAGATGCGCGTCAACGCGAGCAGGTTCGGGCTCGGGCTTTGGTGAGGTCGCACCTTGATATGCGGGCGCCCTGCATCGATGAGATAGCGGTTCTGATAGAGCTTGTCCTCGACGCGTACGGCCGGCACTGCGATCCTCATTTTGCTCTCCCTCAACGCCAGGCAAATGTAAGGCGCAATGCGTCGCTGACCAGCCCCCAGCGCGAACGCGCCCTTATGAACGCAGCAGTGGTCGCCTTTTCCTTGTCGATTTTCGGAGCGCCATCGACCCGCAAGAGATTCTGTGCGGCCACAGAAATCAGCTGCGGGTAAGTCATGAAGAAATTATGCGAGTTGGTGTGCAGCAGTGCCGGCATGTCCTTATGTTTTCGCAAGTCTTTAAGGACAAACGACTTGTCCAGCATGGTCTTGTAAAGGCCGAGATTCCGCTTGGTCATCGGGACGTTCCGGCTCTTGATCTGAGCGATTGCCTCGCCTGCGATGCGGCCGGACGTCATGGCGAGATTCGAACCCTCACGGTGAACCGCGTTGTTCAATTGCGCTGCATCTCCGACCGCAACCCAACCGTCGCCGAAGAGCCGCGGGATTGCCTTATAACCACCTTCGGGAATAAGATGGGCTGCGTATTCCTTCATCTCAGAGCCCGCTATCAGCGCCCGGACCGAGGGGTGGTTCTTGAATCCTTCGAGGAGGGCGTAGGGGCTCTCCATCGTGGCGGCGAAATCAGAAACGAGGCATCCGATGCCAAGTGAGATCGATTCCTTGTTGGTGTAGAGAAACGCTAACCCGGTCATCCCACGGGAGATCGTGCCCGCCGCCTCTATCACGCAGCCTTCATTGCCCTTGAGGCCGAAACGCTGCTCGATCACCTCTTCGGGCAGGAAATGAATCTCCTTGACGGCCAGTGCCACGGTTTCTGGCCTCGGCGTTTCGCGCAGGCCCGACCGCGTCCCAAGCAGTCCGTTGACGCCTTCTGCGAGCACGACCACGTCCGCCAAGATCCTTTCGCCGGCCCTGTCGGTGCGAACGCCTATGACCTTGCCCTTGATATCGTATTCGAGCTCCGTCGCCGTCGTCTCGCACAGGACCGTCGCCCCGGCCTCGCGCACCTTGCGCGAAAACCACCTGTCGAACTGGGCCCGGATGATGGTGTAACGGTTTGGCTTCGCCTCGTTGAAGTCGTCGGACCGATAGTGGATCCCAGCATGGGATGTGTCGTCCATCATCCAGAAGCGCTGTTCGACCAGATGCCGCTCAAGAGGCGCGTCATCGCGAAAGTCCGGGATGATCTTCTCGAGCATGTGGGCATACATGATGGCGCCCTGGACATTCTTGGAGCCCGAATACTCGCCGCGCTCCAACTGCAACACCTTCAGGCCGCAGCTTGCCATCGTAAAAGCAGCTGCGTTCCCGGCCATGCCGGCCCCTATGACGATGGCGTCGAACTTTTCCTCGGGCATGACCCTCTCCCTTAGCAGGCAAGCTTGTCGCGACTGTGCGGCGACAGGCGCCGGGTGAAGGCTTCCGTCAACGCCGGTAGGAAGCGGACCGCATCGGTGGCGATACCGATATGGGCGAAATCAAAAATCGGCGCGTTGGGGTCAATATTGATGGCCACGATCAGATCGGCGCTTTCAACGCCAACCCGGTGCTGGATGGCGCCGGAAATTCCGGCAGCGATGTAGAGCTTCGGCCGTATGGTCTTGCCAGTCTGGCCGATCTGCCGTTCAGCGGGCATCCAGCCCTTCTGGACCAACGGTCGCGAACAGCCATATTCGGCGCCAAGCGCCCGCGCGAGTTTGGTCACAACCTGAAGGTTCTCCGCCCCGCCAAGGCCAAGGCCTCCCGCAACCACGATGTCGGCAAAGGCAAGATTTGCCTTCGTCGACTGCGCATCGGGAAGGAAGCCCAGGACTTTGGTGACGATCTCGTCCTCGATCATCGACAGCTTGTCCTGGACGACACGCCCGACCGGCCTTTCCATACGCTGCGGCAAAGCCATGACTCTCGGTCGCACCGTTGCCATCTGCGGCCGGCAGTTGAGCGTATAGATCGTGCATAGTAAGGAACCGCCGAAAGTCGGACGGGTCGCCGCAAGCGAACCGTCAGGATCCACGTCAAGTTGGGTGCAGTCGGCGGTGAGCCCGGTCAGCAAGGTGGTCGCCACGGAGCCAGCAAGATCCCTGCCACGCATCGTGGCACCCAGAAGCAGGATCTCGGGTTTGTATGTATTCACAAGGTCGGTCACTGCCTTGGTGAAGGGCTCGTTGCGATACTCAGCGAGCAGCGGCGCCTCCACGATATAGACAAGATCGGCACCATAGGCGAAGGCCTCGGCGACCGCATACCAAGAGGCCTCTCCAGGCGGTCCGAGCACGACTCCCGCAAGCTGCACGCCAAGCTTGTCAGCCAGCTTGCGACCCTCGCCAAGCAGTTCGAAAGAGACCGGATGGACTTCGCCGCGCTCCAGCTCCATGAAGACCCAGACGTGGCGATAATCCTTGAAATGCTCGGGCAGATCCTTCTTCATGCCGGCACGACCACCGGCGGCAGGAGGGGTTTCTCGGCTCACGCTCATCCTAAGCTCCTTGGCCTCAGCCACCCTCGAAGGCCAGTTCGTGTTCCAGCGCTGGCTGGCAGGTGAAGATTGCGGCAATCAACTCGTCAGCGAGATCACGCAGCGCCTTATCTGCGGTGTCGATTTGCAGCGCCTTTTCCGACCGGCTGTTAGGGGCAAACACACGCTTCACGACAGTCGGCGATCCGCGAAGGCCGCATTTGCTGAGGTCCTCAATGCCAGCGTCGGCCGCACTCCACTTCACGACCTCGCTGCGGGCGGCGCGCAGGGCATCTGGCAGCGAGCCGCGACGGATTTCGTTGATACCTTCCAGCACTGTAATAAGGCAAGGAAGCTTGCTCTTCAGCATCTGCATGCCGCCTTCCGCGCGGCGCTCGACCTTGATCTCGCGCGCAACGAGATCAAGGGAGGTAATCTTCGAGACATAGGTGAGTTGCAAAAGGTTAAGGCGCTTGGCGATGCCAGGCCCGACCTGCGCGGTGTCGCCGTCGATTGTCTGCTTACCGGTGAAGACGATGTCTGGCGGGCCGAACTCCTCACCGATCTTGCCGATTGCCTGAGAGAGAGCGAAGGAGGTCGCCAGGGTGTCGGAGCCGGCAAAAAAACGGTCGGTCAGGAGCACCGCGCGGTCGGCGCCGTAGGTGAGCGCCTTGCGCAGCACGTCCTCTGCCATAGGAGGACCCATGGTGAGCACGGTGACCTCGCCTCCGTCGACGTCGCGTAGTCTCAGGGCTGCTTCAAGGGCGAACAGATCGTATGGGTTGATGATGGTCGGCACACCCTGGCGCATGATCGTGTTCGTCACCGGGTGGACGCGTATCTGCGCGGAGTCCGGGACCTGCTTGATACAGACGACGATATGCATGCGGTCTCTCTGGCTCTGTCGGGATGCGGGCTTGGCGCTTGATCTGCTTGCAAGCACCCTTCGTGCCAACCGTTAGCATTGGCCCGATTCCTTTGAGACGCGGCCTTTGCTTCTGAGGCGTCGCCGGATTTGTCGGCTTCACGACATTGTCGTGTGACGCGTTCACTCCTTTCCGAACGGCTTCAGAATGGAATCGAACGGGACGAAGGCGCGGTCCGGCTTGGCGGGACGATTGGGGTCGTGGTCTTTGAGCACCTTAAAGACCCGGTGGCTGAGCGGCAAGGAAGTGGCGAAGTCGTCATAGGCGCGTTCCAGCGTGGCGCGCGCGCGGGCAGCGATCACCTCGTCGGTAAGGTCGGAAAAATCCTCTTCGGCGAGATATTGGCCCATGCGCTTCATGATGTGGAGCCGCGAGACGTTGAGCACTTTCGGATCATAGGAAACGCCAAGGACCATGAAGAACTCCTCCGCCGCAGACAAGCATTTCAGCCGCTGGAGAATGTCGGTGACGTTGATGATTGGCCTTTCGGCTGAACAGTGGCTCATTGCAATCTCCCTGGTCAGTGATGATGGTGTATCGGGGCTTTTTGCTTCCAAATTTTATATTCCATCGCCGTGTCCGTTACAGCTCGCGAAGGGTCACGCAGCTTCGCCACCAGTGCGGGCACGACCTCGAGCACCCGGTCGATATCTTTCCCGCTGTTGTCGCGCGATAGGGAGAAACGGATTGCCCCTTGTGCCACGCTGTCGGCAATGTTCATTGCACTTAGGACATGGCTGAGTTCCAGCGAGCCGCAGGTGCAGGCGGAGCCAGAGGAACAGGCAATCCCTTCGCGATCGAGCAGATGCAGCAGGCCATCGGCCTCGATATTTTCGAAGGCGATGTTGGCCGTATTGGAGAGCCGCTCCAGCGGATCGCCGGTCGTGAAAGCGTCTGGAATCTGCTGGAGAAGTCCGCCCTCGAGGCGGTCGCGGAGAGACTTTATCCGCTTGTTCTCCTCATTCATGAATTTCATGGCAAGTTCGGCTGCCTTGCCAAGCCCGACTATGCCAGGCGTATTCTCGGTGCCGGCGCGCCTGTTGCGCTCCTGGTGCCCCCCCTTGATCAGCGAACGGAACTGTACGCTGCGCTTGACATAAAGCGCTCCGATCCCTTTGGGGCCGTGCAGCTTATGACCGGAGAGCGACAGCATGTCGATTGCTGTCGATTTCAGGTCCATCGGAAGCTTACCGACCGCCTGCACGGCGTCGGTATGGAAAAGGGCACCCACTTCCTTGGCCAACTCGGCAAGTGCGGGCGCAGGAAAAATCGTGCCGGTTTCGTGGTTTGCCCACATGATCGAGACGATTGCCACGTTCGGGGTGAGGGCGTCCTTGTAGGCGTAAACGTCGAGCCGGCCATGGCGATCCACCGGGATCTTGTGCACCTTGACGTCGCGCGTCTTCTCAAGATCGGCACACAGCGTCAGCACGGCCGGATGTTCGACCGCAGAGGTCACGATCTCCGTGCGGTGAGGCATCACCTCCAGCGCCGAAAGGATCGCCGCATTGTCGCTTTCGGTTCCGCCCGATGTGAAGGTGATCTCATCCTCGAATTGCGCGCCGATCAGCGCTTGCACCCGCTGGCGCGCCTTTTTCACGGCCACGCCCACGTCAGCGCCAAATCCGTGCTTTGACGAAGGATTGCCAAACTGATCCATAAAGAGTGGCCGCATCGCTTCAAAGACTTCAGGATCCACTTGTGTCGTTGCGTTGTTGTCGAGATAGATCGCCCTCATGACGCTCTCCTTAGCTGACCGAAAATGCGCCTAGGGCAAGCCCCGTCGGTCAACGAGTTTCTGCCCATGCGATGGTGAGGCAAGTGGATTGGCAGTCGTCCAGATGCCGATCTCCCCGGCGGCATTCGCGATCTCCAGAACGCCGGCGTACCTCGGATTGGAACTATTGCGCACCGCCTGGTCTCATGTCTTTCTTCACCCAGGCAATCAGCCAAAGGACTTCCCACAAGCGCATTTCTCCCGTGCGTTCGGATTATCGAAGACAAAGCCCGAAGATTCGAAGCTCGAGACGAAATCGACCGTCATACCGGCGACATGCGGTTGGGAGCTTACATCCACGAACACCCTGATGCCGTCTGCATCGATGACCGCATCGCCCTCGCGAGCGCCGCTTTCCAGGCCCATGAGATACTTCAGGCCCGCGCAGCCACCCCCCTCAACCTTGATGCGCAAGCCTTCAGCCGGTCCGCCAGCTTGGGAAAGCGCGCTCCTTACCGCGGCGACAGCATTTTCGGTGAGTGTGATCATGGGACGCCCTATCCTCAGTGCGCGATGCGTTCGCCAAGGTCGAAGCATGTATCGTGCCAGAAGAGAAACTCGTTTCTAACAACGGGATATTTTTAGGGCCGGTACGTCGCATGTCGGCAATCGCCGGCCGTCGGACAACGCGCAGCCCGGGTGGATGGCGTGGCAGGGCTCTTCCCCCGCTTCCGCCCCGAAATGCTAGGCAACAAACAACCCATTGTCGCCTTTGTCGAGCCCACAACACGGAGGCGTTCGGCCTGGCATTCACTTGGCTCCTCCAAGTCATTGAATAGCTTCCAGAACTGTTCTTTGAAGCGCTTTCGGCGCCATTGGCACGGCATTTGAAGCTCCCTCGTCGCCAGACGGCAGAAAAGTGGCCGTCATCCATATCAGCGGCGACATCCTAACGACGGAAGGACAGCAACATGTCAGGTCTGCCTCAGATCGCCATTCAACGGGCAACGTGGCAGCTATATCGGCCACCTCCCAAAACACGTTCGCCGCCACTGTCAATCTTCGACAAATGATCTTGATCGTCGGCGGCGACCCCGTCGCCGACTCATCGGCACACCACCGCTTCTGTGCTTCGACGTTTATCGATGCCGACGAGGCGTCTACGACGGAGCCAGCTGGCCTTCGTGCCGAGCTGCTCCGCAGTCTCCCTGCGTTGTTCCCGTCAGTCTTCGCCCTGGAAAAGGTGACCGACTCCGAGCCCGATTTGGATGCCAGCGCATGCCCGCCCGGCGACGCATGTGCTTGGTGGCAATCCCACGGAGTGCGTCGCGGAGAACCATCCCTCGAAGGACTTGGCGTCTTTCACGCCGAGCTCCGTTTGCTTGCTCACAAGCCAAAATCTAACGACCGGGAACATCGCGACAATGGAAAGGCAACCTTGGGTAATAGTCCTCCAGCAAGTGCTTGTCCCGGTGAACCGCCCAACGAGCTCGCCAAGGCTAAGAAAAACAGATCGCAGCGCAACCGATGCGAGGAATCCGCTTGCGCATGTGGAGGCGGCGGGCCGGGGCCAAGGCCTGAGCACACTCGCGCGCATCACATACATGAATTTGCGGCACCCGTGGCAGGTTACTTTGGCCATTGGATCGGCTTTCATCGCTGCAAGCCTCCAGTTGCTTATTCCTTTACTGATCGGTGGGGCCATTGACCAGGTCCGGGCAGCCAACGAACAACAGCTTTGGACATCGGCTCTCCTGCTGCTCGCCGTCAGTGGGCTGCGCGGCCTTTTCACCTTGGCGCAAAACTACTTTGCCGAATCGGTCGGGCATCACGTCGCCTATGCGCTGCGGCTCGCCTGCTACGAGAAGATCCAGCGCCTCAGCTTCTCCTTTCATGACCACGAGCATTCAGCCGATCTGATCACCGTCTGCATGCTCGATCTCGAAGGCGTGTACTGGTTTTTCTCTACAGCTCTGGTCCGGGCCGTCCTGCTGGCCACGCTAATCGGAATTGGCGCCTACCTTTTGCTCTCCAAAGATGTCGTGCTCGGTGTCCTGGCGCTCAGCTTTGTTCCGTTCGTCGGATGGCGCTCATCGCGCACGCAGCTCAAGCTGCGCGTCGCCTGGTTCGAACTGCAAGGCCGTCTCTCTCTTCTGAGCCGCGTCATGGAGGAAAATCTCTCCGGCATTCGCGTTGTCCGCGCTTTTGCGGCGCAGGCCTATGAGATGCTGAAGTTCGAGCGTGCCTCAAAGAGCGCGCTCGCACTTGCCCAGAAGCGCGTTGGAATCCACGCGCGCAACACTTCGGCAATGACCTTCTCTTTCTTGTTTGCCATGGGGCTGGTCCTCTGGGTTGGCGGCAAAGAGGTCATCGCCGGTCAGATCAGCGTCGGAGACCTGACGACATTCCTGACATTCATGACCGTCCTGCAGATGCCGGTCCGCCAAATCGGGTTGATGGTCAATGCCTTCGCTCGCGCTTCGACCTGCGGTTCGCGCCTGTTTGGGTTCCTGGACTTGGATGTCACCATCAAGGATGCACCCCACGCTAGCCCCCTCGAGATCAGCGAAGGTACTGTACGTTTTGACGATGTTTCGTTCGCTTATCCTGGCGCAGAAAACCGCCAGATCCTGAGCAATATCAGCTTCCAGGCCCGCAGGGGCGAAACGATCGCTATCGTCGGTCCACCGGGTTCGGGCAAGTCGACCATGGCTCACCTGATCCCACGCTTCTACGACGTCACCGGCGGCACCATCACGCTTGATGGGCAAGACATCCGCAACGTCACCCTTTCCACGCTTCGCAGGGCGGTCGTGGTCGTGCAGCAAGATGCATTTCTGTTCACCACAACTGTGGAAAACAATATCGCTTATGGAGATCCCTGGGCCAACGAACCGCGGATCGCGCGTGCAAGCGAATCCGCCCAGCTTCACAACTTCATCCTCGGCCTACCCGAAGGCTACAAGTCGGTCGTTGGCGAACGTGGCGTCTCCCTATCGGGCGGCCAACGCCAGCGTCTCGCGATTGCCCGGGCGATGATGTTGCGCCCATCGGTCATTGTTTTTGACGACTCGACCGCGGCGATCGACGCCGCTACCGAACAGCGCATTCGCTCAGCCATGCGGCGCTCCGCCAAAGATCGCGTGACGATCATCATTGCCCACCGGCTGAGTTCAGTCATGCACGCCGATCAAATCCTTTTCGTTGAAAATGGCGAGATCGTGGAACGTGGCACTCATGAAGAGCTTTTGGCCAAGCGAGGGCGCTACAAGGCCCTTCACAATCTTCAAACGCGCCCAGGCAATGACGTGTTGAGCGTTGATGAAGGCGCGAACTGATGGTCCAGATCGTCGAAGGTGAAAGCGAACGCAACGATCTCCGCGACGACGATGCGCGTCCGCCGCTAGCTGTCGTCGGCTCGCCCCGTATTGAAGACGAGTTGTTCGGACAGGCCTTTGACAAGAACGTTGTCCGACGGATCTGGACGTTCGTCGAGCCTTACCGCAGCAAGGTGGTTATCGCGGTTGCCGCAGTACTGATCTGCGCCGGCGTGCAGCTTCTCATCCCGCTGATCATCCGTTACCCGATTGAGCACGCGAAGGGCTCCGAAGGCCTCGATCGCAATGACCTGCTTGCGGCTGCCGGCGCCTTTTTTCTCGCGATTTTGGTCAATTACGCTGCCAGCTACACGCAAGAGAGCGTGATCGGCAAAATGGTCGAGGTTGTGCTCTTCGATATTCGTCGCGCCATGTTCGGCCATCTACAGAAGGTTTCGCTTTCCTTTATGGACAAGACCGAGGTCGGCCGTTTGATGTCGCGACTGCACGGCGACGTCAGTGCAATCCAAGAATTCCTCCAAACCTCTGTGGTCTCGGTGGGCGATATCGCCCTTCTTTTCGGCATCGTGTGCGCCATGTTATGGCTGGACTTTTCCTTGGCGCTTCTTACGCTCTCGGTCTTGCCAGTCCTCTTCATCGTCCGCATTTTCTGGCTGCCGAGCGCTCGCAAGGCCTTCATGGCCGCGAATGAAACCAATTCGGCCGCCAATGGCGCTCTGGCCGAAGCCATTCATGGCGTGCGGGCCATCCAATCCATGGATCGCCAGCAGGTCAATTTTCTTCTCTATGACGACAAAGCCTACGCTAATCTCAAGATGCAACTGAGTGCTGCCAAATATGCCCAGGTCATGGTGCCGATTGTCGATAGCCTCACGGGCTTTGCTATGGCCGTCATTGTCGTCGGCGGTTCAAAGGTCCTGAATGGCCACATTGACGTGGGCGTGACGATAGCATTCTTGTTCTATATCCAGCGCTTCTTTGACCCAATCCGCTCGCTCACGTTACAGTATTCTATCATGCAACGCGCAATGGCGTCGGGCAAACGGCTGACAGAGGTGCTCGACGTAGAAATTGAGATTCGTGACAAACCCGACGCCAAGGCACTTTCGCCGCAGATGGACGGTTCGATCGAATTCAGGAATGTCACTTTCGGCTACGATCCCGAATATCCGGTGCTGAAAGATGTTTCCTTGAAGGTCAATCCCGGCGATACGGTCGCCCTGGTTGGCCCAACCGGCTCGGGCAAATCGAGCACAATGGCGCTCGTTCACCGCTTCTACGATGTCCAGCGCGGCCAGGTGCTGGTCGGCGGACATGATGTGCGCGATCTGACCCAGGAATCGCTCGGCCGGCAGATCGCCATGGTCCTCCAGGAGCCGTTCCTCTTCACGGGGACGGTCTTCGAAAACATCCGCTACCATAGGACGGATGCGACGCGCGAAGAGGCGATCGAAGCCGCCAAGGCCGTTGGCGCCCACGACTTCATCATGAGCCTGGACGGCGGCTACGACGCCCCTTTGGGCGAGCGTGGCGGCAATCTCTCCCTCGGCCAACGCCAACTCATCAGTTTCGCTCGCGCTCTCGTGTCTGATGCCAGGATCCTTGTCCTCGACGAGGCCACCGCCAATATCGATAGCTACACGGAGATGCTGATCCAGAAGGCTCTGACAAAACTTCTTGAAGGTCGCACTGGCATGGTGATTGCCCACCGTCTTGCCACGATCCGCGGTGCCGACCACATCGTCGTGCTGCAGAACGGACAAGTGATCGAAACCGGTAACCACGATCAGCTGATGGCCATGGGCGGATTGTACTTCAAACTCTACAACCTGAATTATGCCTCGTTCGACGACCTTCCCGAGGAGCAACTCGATATCACGGCGCAGGGCGCGCACCAGACCTGATCCGCGGCGGGGCAACTGTTCACGGGACTGCCAGGAATTGGTTTCAGCACCTGGCGAGCGAGTGCCGCGCGCCAGGGACGGAGCGACGCGAGTCGGGCAAACGCCAAAGCCACACTGTCACGATCAAGAACACTATCGATTTGGATCAAGAAGCTTTTGTCAGTGGAACGATGAGCGAAGGTTTGATCGCCATCAAAGCCACCCGACCTTCTTCCGGCGCCGTTGCACGGAGGAAGGGATGTTCATTGCTTCACGATATTTTGTGACAGTGCGGCGAGCAAGGTCGATGCCGTTTTTCCTGAGCCGGATGGCAATGTCCTCATCGGAAAGTACGGCAGCCTCTGCGTCGATCATCTCCTTGATCTGATGGCGAACGGCTTCGGCGGAGTGGGCGTCGCCGCCTTGGGAGGAGCTGATGGCGACGGTGAAAAAATACTTCAGTTCGAACACGCCACGCGAAGTAAGCATGTATTTGTTCGACGTCACCCGGCTTACGGTCGACTCATGCATATTGATCGCGTCGGCGACGGTTCTGAGATTGAGAGGCCGCAGATGGGCCACCCCATGTCTCAAAAAGGCATCCTGCTGGTGGACGATTTCAGCTGCCACTTTGAGGACTGTCTTGGCGCGCTGATCGAGGCTGCGGACGAGCCAATTCGCGTTGTCCAGGCATTCGTTTAGGAACGCCTGATCCTTTGGATTTTGCATGAGCCGCGAGACCTCGACGAAATAGCTTTCGTTGACCAACACCTTGGGCAGCGTGTCCGGATCAAGCTCGACATTCCATCCCCCTTCGCGCGATGGCAGGACCCAGACGTCGGGAACGATGGATTCCGGCCCCCCTGATTGGAACCGGTTACCAGGCTTGGGATCGAGCGCACGCAGTTCGCGCAACATGTCGTGCAAGTCCTCATCATCGACCCCGCAACACCGCTTCAATGCCTTCACGTTGTGAACAGCAACCAACTCGAGATTGGCCACCATAGCTGCCATCGCCGGGTCGAACCGGTCTTTCTGACGAAACTGTATTTCAAGGCACTCGCGGAGGTCTCGTGCAAATATCCCAGGTGGGTCAAAAAGCTGCAAGGTTGCGAGAACCGTTTCCGCAACAGCCACTGGGACATTAAAAATCTCCGCTAGCTCTAAAAGGTCCACTCGAAGATAGCCGGCGTCGTCCAGATGACTGGCAAGTGCGCCGGCAATCACGCGCTCCCGTGGGTTGAATGCCGTGAGGGCGATCTGACAAGCGACATGTTCGTGCAGTGTTTCAGGATTGGCCCCAACCTTCTCTGGAGTAAGGTCTTCCGGAGGCGCGCCAGCGGTTGTGTCGCGCTTTGATTTCTGTTGCCTGAGCCGCTCCGACGGCTCGGCCCTAATAGGCCCATCAACCTGGTTTTCGCGTTCGCCGCCGGGCCGATCCTCTTGTGGATTCGGCGAGACATCACCACCAGGCTCATTGTCGTTTGAACTCAGCTCCAAAAAGGGGTTCTTCTCGACTTCCCGCTCCACGAATTGTCGCAGGTCCATATGCGACAGTTGCAGCAAGCGAATCGACTCAATGAGTTGAGGTGTCAGAGATTGCTTCTGGCTCAGAAGCAGGCTTGCTGAGGGCTTCATGATTGCCGCCCGCCCCTCAGGGTTTTAAGAATGTTCTGCGGCGACGAGATGCCATAGGGGTCGGTCTCGCAGTTGTCGGAGAAACCGTCCTCCTCAAACCATTGCTCCACCACACCATCGTTGAGCACGGCGGCGTAACGCCAGGAGCGCATGCCGAAGCCGACATTGTCCTTGGCAACCAGCATACCCATCTTGCGCGTGAACTCACCCGAGCCGTCTGGGATGAGCTTGACCTTCTGCAGCCCCAAGGTCTTGCCCCACGCATTCATAACGTAAGCGTCGTTGACGGAGACGCAGTAGATCGCCTCAATTCCTTCTTTCTTGAACTCATCATAGAGCTCTTCAAAATCCGGCAGTTGGTAGGTCGAGCAAGTCGGCGTGAAGGCCCCAGGCAGCGAGAAAAGGATGACGCGCTTGCCTCTGAAATAATCGTCGGATGGGCGGTCATCCCAACGGAATGGATTTGGCCCACCAATAGAGTCGTCGCGAATACGCGTGCGAAAGGTAACCAATGGGATCTTGTTTTTCACGGTCATAAAGTCGCTCCTCTCGAAGGAAAACTGGCGCAGTGCTTCTTTGTGATGCCGACGCAATATCGCGCGCTGGCCGGTATGATTGAGGCGATCCCCTGCCAGCCGTCTGCCGGGAACGTGACGGTTCCGGTCTTCGGCATTCGAGGCCATTGATTTGAGTGACGTGGGCTCTCTGGCACGCCTTCTGCGGCCATGCCGCTGAAAAGGATATCGATGACGAAATGCTTGTCCTCGGGCAAAAGGTGCCAGTGCGATCACGTCCGCATGTGTGTCGCGACTGAGATAGGAATATCCATCGAAATCAACGATCTCCCGACCAGCATGGTTGCCACGCCCGAGATGGATCGTGCGGCCAACTATCGTGCGGCCGCAAACGTGCGCCAATCTCTGAGTCCGCCGGAAATTTGTTGCCTCACGGTCGATAACGGTATTGGCGCGCAAAGTGCGCCCCAACGGTAGCGGCATACCCAAAGGCGCAGCATCGAAGCCGCATCGACATTGCCATTCCCATTGCAACAAGGCTCATCTCCTTGGTCGGCGGAGCGCTCGCGGATCTCCACGCATGGATCGTGCCAAAGGAGAAATCGTTGCTAAACAAGGTGGCCGGTTCTAGTCTGCGATGTCGCGTGTCGGACATCGAACATTGCCAAGAGCGGTCGCATGGCTTTGGGCCAATTTCGCGGCGCTGAGGAGAGCCCTGCCTACCGTTCCTGAGGGTCGCTGAAACGTCAACCCACGTTGTCGGGTTTGTCGGGCCGGGAGAAGTAGTGTAGCCCGCGTTCTTGCTGCGGCTCCCACTAAACCGCTGAATAGCAACACGAAATGCTACTCGTTGTGTAGTCGGCGGCGCAGTTGGCACGGCATTTGGATCACCGCACCACGAGAGCCACGACACTGCTGGTAGGCTTTCAAATTCGCAGCTGAGATCGCGATCCAGGCTAGGAAGCAAGCAAAATGTCACGGCAGTCTGAGGAAGGCAGTATCGGGAAAACGGGCATTACCCGCCCAGCCCGAAAGCCTTATCGGCCTGATCGGCTTCCACCCGAACAGTCGCCCGGCACCGGTCCAAGGCCCTCGATTGATCTGGCGGTAAGGTTCGACCAACATGTGCTTGCCTGTGTCCTCTCAAGAGCGCTCGAGGAGATCGGCGGCGGGAAGGCGACTGCGACAGAGGCAACCGGCCTTTCGCGTGCCGATCTGCGTGATGTCCTGACGGAACGGTTCCCGCATATCCCTATCAGCGCCTTCGTCTTGGAAGAGGCGGCCGACCGCGAGCCGGAGATGGAGGAACAACTGCTGCGCGACCTGCTGCTGGCCCAGGCCCGGCCGGAAGACCCGGCCAGCGCCCGGTTTGCCAAAATCATCGCTCGGCGCGCCATGCGCGATGACCATCTCTGGCAGGATCTTGGCCTTTTTAACAGGGCCGAACTCAGCCGGTTGCTGGCTGCGCATTTCCCCACACTGGCAGCCGGCAATACCAAGAAAATGAAATGGAAGAAGTATCTTTACCGCATGCTCTGCGAGGGTGAAGGTTTTTCAATATGTACCGCGCCCAGTTGCCGCCAATGCAGTGATTTCGAAAGCTGCTTTGGCTCGGAGGAAGACGAAAGCTGCCTTGCGCGGATCAGGAACGACATCGATCTATTGAGCCGCTTTCGTCAGCGGCACGAGGTGGCCAGCGCTTGATCCAGCGGCGTTGCTGCGGAGGCACGTGCATCGCTCCGCGGTCTGTTGTGACAGCGCCCTGACCGCAAGGAGGCATCAGATGACCAAAATCCAAGTTGCCAGCAATCCGTTCGAGATCATGTCCCGCCCGTGCTCACATCTTGCCCCGGCCCAAGATTGTCATTGGCCTGGAGAAGTGGCTGGCGCTCATCCCGGCATTCCGGATCAAGGAAGGTGCCGCGCCCATCGGTCATGTGTTTGGGAGCGAAAATCTAATGCTGGACTGGTGCTGACCAACGCCGTTCGAGTTGGGGAACAAATGTGGAGCTGGTGCCGCGCGCATCTTGGTCCACGATGCCAAATGTCAGGGTCACGCGCGTCCTGCCCGGTGACATCGTGGTGGCGGGGGAGGGCAACTGCTGGCGGCACGAGGCGCACGATCCTGCCCCGAGCGTGCGCTGGAAATCGATGGCGCGGCCGCGGCTTGAAACGGTGACTGCTTTTCGTCGAGTGTCGCGCGGCTTGTCCGCAGCGAGCAGTTCCCCCCAAGACGCTCAACAGCCGAGCGAGAGTGGGTCTACCGCCGAACAAGGAACCGTTGATGCGCAACTGAATGCGCGAAAACGCCACTTCCAATCTCAGAACTTGGGACAAAGCGATGGGTTATGCAAAAGTTATCGAACTGCTCGACCGGGAGGCCATCCGCGACTGCCTTTATCGGTACTGCCGCGGAATAGACCGCGCCGACGAGGCGGCACTGCGCAGCGCGTACTGGCCCGATGCGCGTGACAATCATGGTGTCTATTCAGGCTCGGCCGAGGGCTTCATCCATTTTGCGCTGGATGTCTTCAAGACCCAACGGTCCTACATCCATCAAGTCACGAACATCCTGATCGATTTCATCAGCCCGGCTCAGGCCGCAGTGGAGAGCTATTTCACCGCACTGCAACGCGGACCCGACAAGGACGGCGAGATACGCCAGGAGCTCCTCTACGGCCGCTATTGCGATCTATTTCAGAAGCGGGAAGGAACCTGGCGGATTGCCGAACGGACGGTGGTCTACGATTGGCTGGAGGAGCAGATCCCACCGACGGGCTTCGAGCCACAGCGGTTCGGGCCGCGGCAGCCGGTCGGAGCACCGCATCCACACGACCCGGTCTATTCACTAGGCACGCGGCACAGCGGAGGCGAAAGACTATGACTATGCTGCAATGTGCCAACCCCCTGTCCCCGCGAAGGCCTGTCCGCCTGGCATGCAGCGGAGATGATGGTGACCAAGGGGACCTGGCCCACTTGGGACGGAAATGGACCCTCACTAGGACGTGCTGCTGTTTCGACGTGGATCCTTCCGCCGCCTGGCGCGGCCGGGTGGCAGAGAAGTTCTGATGAAGCAGCGGCAGGACGCTTCGTGATCAACGCAGGCGCTGCAGCCGGGATCGGCCCTGTCCTGGCCAATCCCTTGTCGCGGATGGAGACGTCGTCGTTGCAGTGGACCTTCCGGGTAGCGGGGGTGCTTGAGCTGGCCCGGTCTCGGCGGTTCGCATCTCGGCCTCGAGTACGATGTCGAAGCACAGTTCGCGCAGATCAATGTGCTCGTCAACCCCGCTTGGTTATTGGCCGCTTCGAGGTCCTCGTCAACAGTGCTGCTGTCGCCGACATGTCGGGGATCGAACAAGTTCCGGCACAGACCGCACACGTTCTTGATATCACTCTTACCGGCGCTTCACTTGCGCGCGTGAACCGATCGCCCGGCATGATACTCAATTTCGGATCCATCAACACCTTTCTGCCCTTTGCACCGCGCCATACCTATGGCGCATCCGAGGCGGGGTTGGAAATCCTGACTCGGGGTGCCTGGCGGCGGAACTCGTGGCATTCGCACGCCTGGCACCACTCAGTTGACGAAGCTCGGCAGGATCGACCCGAAAGCGATTAGCGGGCGCATCCCGATAGGCAGGATGGGACAGCGGGAGGAAGTCGCGGACGCAGCCGTCTTCCTGGCCTTCCCCGTCATCGTCAAAGGGCTCAGTTCTGTAAGTGGACGGCGGCTGGGCGTCGTGCGGCGATGCAGAATTCGTCAGCGAACCCGATCAGGAGTCAACCGAGGACGTGGCATGACCGCATCAGCTCCAACTCTTCCGGGCGCGGTTGCAATCACCGAACCGCAAGCGGATTACCGCAATGTGGGGACTGAGCCACCATCAAGAGAGGATCGACATCGCGGCTTACGCCGTCGACACACATCTCAGCATTCACCGATCAGCCAATCTGCGCGAAACAAGGAACCACCATGGAATTCGCGACATTTATCCTGGCCGCTCAACGCGGCTATCATCAATCGTCCAGCAGTGTGATCCGCAACTCCATCGAACAAGTGGTGATTTCGGAGCAGGCTCAATTCAACACCGCCTGGTTCGCCGAGCACCACTTCAACAACTATAGCCTGGTTCCGTCGCCCTTGATGATGGTGGCGCACTGCGCCGGCGTGACGAAGACCATTCGGCTCGGCACTGGCGTCTGCGTTCTACCGCTCTATCAGCCACAGCGCCTGCTCTCGGAGATAGGCTTCGCTGACGTCGTTTCCAACGGCCGCCTCGAGCTTGGCGTCGGCTCCGGGTATCAGCAGTTCGAGTTCGAGCGTTTTGGCGTTGATGTCGATGAGGCGCCGGCTGTATTTTCTGAATATTTGGGGATTCTGCTCAAGGGCCTCAACCAGAAGATCTTCGAGCACAATGGCCAGTTTGAGAAGATACCGCCGACCGCGATCTCGGTACGCACGCTTCAAAAGCCGACCCCGCCGATTTGGATCGCCGCCGGGTCCGCGCGCAGCGTTGGCCTTGCGTATCGTGAGGGACACAATCTTTTTGTCACCGCATTCCACAACGGCTTGGAGACTATAAGCATGCTGCGCGAAAGCATCGAGAAGGCGGCGGCTTCCGAGGCTAAGAGTGGCGCGCACGCCAAGATATCGCTGCTGCGCTGCTGCTATGCCAGCGACAACACCGCGGAGATCGACAGCTATCTCGACAACGCCCGATTCCAGCGCCGGCTCTCTGAAGCACTGCATCAGCGCCGCCAGCAGAGCCAGGACGGCTACCTGCTGCAAGAAACACCAACGCAGCAGGATCTGTCCTTCGAGATGATGCGCCAGAATTTGCCGATCGGCAGCGTGAATCGCGTCATCGATCGGCTACTGCAAGAGATAGACATCCTGAAACCGGACCAGATTGCGATTCAGACCCAATTGGGAGATTTCGACCATAAGACGATGCTGCGCCAGATCGATCTCTGGGGAGACAAAATCATCCCGGCGGTCAACAAGTCGCTTGGTCATGCCGTGGTGCCAAGTTCGCAACGGCCTAAATTGAATTAGATTGCATTGGCGGGGCGCTGTTCGGCGTCGGCGATCGTCACCGGAAGCTTGTCGATGGTGTCAGCGGTTGGTCCGGTTCGGTCCGGCGATGCCCTTTCAAACAGCATACCGACAAATGGTCCCAGCGCCTGGCCATCTGGACGCATGAATCGGCGACAGTCTTTGTCGTCGAGAGGCTCGCCGCTTGGCCACATGTGATGGCGTCGCTTCGTCAGGATGTCGGCAGCAATGGTCGTTTTTTTCTCGTCAATCCTGCCCGCCTGTAAGTCAAAACAGGTCGGGTGGTTTTGGTCAAAATTGAACCGAGAGCGAAATCGTTTGCATCAGAAGGCAATGACGTCTCAGGGCTCGTGAAAACAGAAGTTAGGTCACCACCTGAAGACAGGCCCTTCTATTGCTTTAGGTGGATGGTTTGCTTGTGAAAGCGAAATCGTTTGCGTCCGAAATCAACGACCACTCGGCATCTGCACCCACGCCACCAAACTGCGTCCGCCGAGATGTCTCCCCCGATGCGACCGATGATATTTGGGCCGGCGAGGTACTCCAGTGCTTCCTCCTGCAAGGGGGTGCACCGATCCTCGCTTTTTTGAGCGATGTTAGCAATCGCTCCACAGGAAAGAGAGAGCTTGCCGTCGGCCATACTGACCAAGCAGGAATTGGCGAAGTGGCGCCGCGATGGGCGGAGCGGCTGCGATAACTGCGCTTCTGCTCCGCTCCGCCTGGCCGGGAAGCCGCGCATAGGCTGGAAAGCTCTTTTTCGTCGAATGGCGAGGGCGCCATTTCGAACCAATGGCCATGGAGATGATATCACACGGACCGTCTGCCCCCCGAGGTATTCGATCCGTCCATTTTGTAGGGAATTCGACAAAACTAACGTTACCCGCTCACCGAGGCGTGAAGGAATTCAACAAGTACCGACTGCTGCGCCTTTGGCATGGCCCTTGCTTTTACAGCTGTGACATTACACGGCCACCCAACACGGAGCCCAATCCATGATCCGAAACGCCATACTCGCATTCTCGCTTTTGTTGTCGTCGGCTGCCTGTGCGGAAACGATCGAGATCAAGATGCTCAATCGTGGCGAGCACGGCTCGATGGTCTTCGAACCCGACTATGTCCAGCTCAAACCGGGGGACGAACTCCACTTCGTAGCCGCCAATAAGAGCCACAACGCCGCCTCGATCGAAGGCATGGTTCCGGAGGGCTATGCGGGGTTCAAGGGCAAGATCGACGAGGAGATTACGGCACGCTTCGACCAGCCCGGCTTCTATGGCATCAAGTGCTCCGTGCATTACGGCATGGGCATGGTGATGGTCGTCAAGGTGGGCGAACCCACGACGAGCGACGCCTTTCGCAACATCGCTGCGCCGCCGCTAGCGAAGAAGCGCTTCGCGGAAATCCTCGCGCGCGCCGGGATCCCTGGCTGATATGGAGGCCGCGAATCGTCAGCAACGGTCTCTATTGCTCTATGGCTACCGCCGGTAATTTAAAAACAGGTCGGGCGGCGTTAATCAAAAACTGAAAAGGAGAAGGAAATGAAGAAATACTCTCTGCTCGCTGTGACCGCGATTAGCTTGCTAAGTTCGTTTGTGACAGCGAATTCGTTTGCGTCGGAAGTCAATGGTGTCTCCGGGCCTGTGACAATATTTCCGGCACCACGGGAGGACTTAGCTGGTCCTTTCGAATGCTGGATAAGGTTCACGGAACACGGGCTCGGCGTATTTTGTCCTTGTCTCAATCCGACGGAGGATTAACGCTCCCTCCAGCGGAATAAGACCTTGCCATCGGCCGTCCTAATTTAGGCGGAAGTTGGCAATTGCGGCGAGATGGGCGGAGCGGCTGCATAACTGAGCATCTGCTCCGCTCAGCCTGGCCCGCCGCTTCCTCAGAATGCCGTCAGCAGCGGGTCCCTCTGCTCACCAACTGGTTCCCCGCCACCTGTTGCTCAAAGCTGCGGAGTGGCTTTGACACAATTTGCCGTTACCAAACTGATCAATGGGGAGCCAGAAATGAAGAAGTCCTTTCTGTGCGCTGTCACCGCGATTGGCTTGCTGGGTTTGTATGTGGCAGCGAAATCGTTTGTGTCCGTAGTTAATTACCCGGATCCGGTAACGGCTGCGGCAGCAAGCGTTGCCAGTCATAATGCCACCACCGAGCCAAAGGATGATGATGATTTAATACCTGACTACGAATTCATCTGCTGGTTCCTACCGCGATGGGTTTGCGGGAATTCTGCCTGAAGGCCAAATCGTCTGCGCCCGAAGCACCACTCGTCTCCAGTAACGCCGTAAACAAGCGATGACTGCGCTAGCGCCGTTGCAGCGCATGATCCTGCCCTGGAGGCCGGCGGCAGCGCCAAGTCGGACGCCGGCCTCTCGCGCCGCCCACTGACGGCTTTGGTAGAGGCGGTCCCTCACGACGACTGCATGGCAACTGGCCACAGGCGATCTTAAGGGGCACCGCACACGCTCGAGATCGTCACGGGTGATGGCGGATACGGGCGTGCACTATCTTGGCCATGGCCTGCTTCATTGCATGGCTGCGGTCAGCTTGTCGGCCTGTTGCCGCCCTTGCTCGCTTCTCGCAGCCAGCAGCATCACGTCGATCCGAGGCGATGCGTCCAATCAAACGCAATCGCAAACCAGTCTCAATCTTCGGCGCGATGTCGTCGCTTCGTCAGGATGTCGTCAGCAACGGTCTCTATTGCTCTATGGCTACCGCCGGTAAGTTAAAAACAGGTCGGGCGGCGTTAATCAAAAACTGAAAAGGAGAAGGAAATGAAGAAATACTCTCTGCTCGCTGTGACCGCGATTAGCTTGCTAAGTTCGTTTGTGACAGCGAATTCGTTTGCGTCAGAAGTCAATGGCGTCTCCGGGCCAGTAACAATATTTCCGTCACCACGGGAGGACCTAGCTGGTCCTTTCGAATGCTGGATAAGGTTCGGGGAACGCGGGCTCGGCGTATTTTGTCCTTGTCTCAATCCGACGGAGGATTAACCCTCCCTCCAGCGGAATAAGACCTTGCCATCGGCCGTCCTGATTTAGGCGGAAGTTGGCAATTGCGGCGAGATGGGCGGAGCGGCTGCATAACTGAGCATCTGCTCCGCTCAGCTTGGCCCGCCGCTTCCTCAGAATGCCGTCAGCAGCGGGTCCCTCTGCTCACCAATTGGTCCCCCGCCACCCGTTGCTCAAAGCTGCGGAGTGGCGTTGACACAATCTGCCGTCACCAAACTGATCAACGGGGAGCCAGAAATGAAGAAGTCCTTTCTGTGCGCTGTCACCGCGATTGGCTTGCTGGGTTTGCTCGTGAAAGCAAAATCGTTTGCGTCCGAAATCAACGACCACTCGGTTCCTGCACCCACGCCACCAAACTGCGTCCACCAAGATGTCTCCCCCGATGCGACCGATGATATTTGGGCCGGCGAAGTACTCAAGTGCTTCCTCCTGCAAGAGGGTGCACCGATCCTCGCTTTTTTTGAGCGATGTTAGCAATCGCTCCACAGGAAAGAGAGAGCTTGCCGTCGGCCATACTGACCAAGCAGGAATTGGCGAAGTGGCGCCGCCATGGGCGGAGCGGCTGCGATAACTGAGCATCTACTCCGCTCCGCCTGGCCACCGCTTCGTCAGAATGCCGTCAGCAGCGGTCCCCATGCTCGCCAATTGGTTCCCCGCCACCTGTTGCTCAAAGCCGGCGGAGTGGCTTTGACACAATGCCGTTGCCACACTGATCAATGGGGAGACGCCGCCTGACCGCTTTGGTAGAAGCGGTCGCCCCTCGCGATGGCTGATGAACGATGTCATGCACAGGCCCCTCCGGACGCTGTGTCACTGTCGACGTATGCCGATCAACACCTCTGTAGGCTTTGTCGGATCCACGACATCATGGATCCTTAATCGATCAGCCGTCTTGGACGAGGCTAAATGCTGGAAAACATTTATCAATTCTTGCGTCAGGTCGAACCGGACACGTTGGCACGGTTCTTGATCGTTTCTTGGCAGCGGCATGATCTGCCGACCGGTCATTCGTGGACTGGCTCCAATTGATGGAACGAAGGAAGGAAATTACATGTCGCGTTTGCGTCAGATCGCATTCTACGGAAAGGGGGGCATCGGGAAGTCTACCACCTCCCAAAACACGCTCGCTGCCCTAGTCGACCTCGGGCAGAGGATTCTCATTGTAGGCTGCGACCCTAAGGCCGACTCTACCCGCCTCATCCTAAACGCGAAAGCGCAAGACACCGTGCTCCACCTCGCCGCACAGGAAGGGTCCGTCGAAGATCTCGAGCTCCAAGACGTGCTGAAGATCGGTTACAAGGACATCAAGTGTGTCGAATCCGGTGGACCCGAGCCGGGCGTCGGTTGCGCGGGCCGCGGCGTCATTACCTCCATCAATTTCCTTGAGGAGAACGGCGCCTACGAAGACGTGGACTACGTCTCGTACGACGTGCTTGGTGACGTTGTGTGCGGCGGCTTCGCAATGCCTATCCGCGAGAATAAGGCGCAGGAAATTTACATCGTCATGTCCGGCGAGATGATGGCGCTATATGCCGCCAACAACATCGCTAAGGGCATTTTGAAATATGCCCATTCGGGAGGCGTACGTCTCGGCGGTCTGATCTGCAATGAGCGCCAGACCGACCGCGAACTCGATCTGGCCGAGGCTCTCGCGAAAAAGCTGAATTCCAAACTCATCCATTTCGTGCCGCGCGACAACATCGTCCAGCACGCCGAACTGCGCAAGATGACGGTGATCCAATATGCACCGGACTCCAAGCAGGCGGGGGAATACCGCGCGCTTGCCGAGAAAATCCACGCCAATGGCGGTCAGGGCACCGTCCCGACCCCGATCACCATGGAAGAGCTGGAAGACATGCTGCTCGATTTCGGCATCATGAAGACGGAGGAGCAGATGCTTGCCGAGCTTGCGGCAAAGGAAGCCACACCTGCGGCCGCTCAATAGTCCCACCCACGGCGCCGGGCATCCCGGCGCTTTCACCGAACGGGCGTCTAAAAACCAGGCGCCTGCCGAAGAACCTCAAAAAGGGCAGCTTTATGAGCCTTGACTCTCAAAATGACGGCGCCTTGCACACCAAGCTCATTGAGGAAGTGCTATCGCGATATCCAGACAAGACGGCAAAGCGGCGCAAGAAACACTTGGGCGTCGCTACCGGCGGCCAAGAGGTTGTAGGGGAGGCGGAACCCCTCTGTGAATGCGACGTCAAATCGAACATCAAGTCCATTCCCGGCGTGATGACAATCCGGGGCTGTGCCTACGCCGGCTCCAAAGGTGTGGTGTGGGGTCCGGTGAAGGACATGGTCCACGTCTCGCATGGGCCGGTCGGGTGTGGCCAATATTCCTGGTCGCAGCGCCGCAACTACTATGTCGGTACCACCAGCATCGACAGTTTCGTAACGATGCAGTTCACCTCCGATTTCCAGGAGAAGGATATCGTCTTCGGCGGCGATAAGAAGCTGGAAAAGATCATTGACGAGATCGAAGAGCTTTTCCCGCTGAACAAGGGCATTAGCATCCAGTCGGAATGCCCGATCGGGTTGATCGGCGACGACATCGAGGCAGTCTCGCGCAAGAAAGCCAAGCAGCACGAAAAGACCATCGTTCCCGTGCGCTGCGAGGGATTCCGCGGGGTCTCGCAGTCGCTCGGCCACCACATCGCCAATGATGCAATCCGCGACTGGGTCTTTGAGAAGAAGGAAGTTGAGTTCGAAGCAGGTCCTTACGATGTCAATGTCATCGGGGACTACAATATCGGCGGTGATGCCTGGGCGTCGCGTATCCTGCTCGAGGAGATGGGCCTGCGCGTGGTCGGCAACTGGTCGGGTGACGCTACGCTCGCCGAGATCGAGCGCGCGCCGAAAGCCAAGCTCAACCTCATCCATTGCTATCGATCCATGAACTACATTTGCCGACACATGGAAGAAAAGTATGGCATTGCCTGGATGGAGTACAATTTCTTCGGACCCTCCCAGATCGAAGCCTCGATGCGTAACATCGCCAAGCATTTCGGACCGGAGATCCAAGAGAAGACAGAGCACGTTATTGCCAAATATCGCCCGCTGGTGGAGTCTGTCATCGACAAGTACTGGCCGCGCCTGGAGGGCAGGACGGTGATGCTCTACGTTGGCGGGTTGCGCCCTCGGCACGTGATCTCCGCCTACGAAGACCTCGGCATGGAAATTGTCGGTACAGGATACGAATTCGGGCACAATGACGACTATCAGCGTACCGGCCATTACGTGAAAGAGGGCACACTGATCTATGACGACGTGACCGGTTACGAACTGGAGAAGTTCATCGAGGGGATCCGGCCCGATCTCGTTGGCTCCGGCATCAAGGAAAAGTACCCGGTCCAGAAGATGGGAATACCGTTCCGTCAAATGCACTCATGGGACTATTCCGGCCCCTATCATGGGTATGACGGCTTCGCCATCTTTGCCCGCGACATGGACTTGGCCATCAACAACCCAGTCTGGGACCTGTACGACGCGCCCTGGAAGCATAAACCAGCTCCGTCGGCGTCGATCGCAGCCGAATAAGAAGCTTGCTTCGCATCACCAGCGAGGCCTCGAACGCCTGCGGTCCATGATCCGCAGGAGACCCGAAACGTCTTGACGTCCCTGTGCCGCCCGGGTGGCGCGGCCAGATCAAAAAGAGGTACACACCCCATGCCGCAGTCGGCCGAAAAAGTTCTCGATCATGCTCCTCTGTTCCGTGAAGCGGAATACAGGCAGATGCTGGCCGCAAAGAAGCTGAATTTCGAATGTCCGCATCAGGATCAGATCGTTACGGACCAACGCGAATTCACCAAAACCTGGGAGTATCGGGACAAAAACCTCGCTCGCGAAGCGCTCGTCGTGAATCCGGCCAAGGCCTGCCAGCCACTTGGCGCCGTGTTCGCCGCCGCGGGCTTCGAACGCACAATGTCATTCGTCCACGGTAGCCAGGGATGTGTAGCCTATTACCGTTCGCACCTGTCGCGCCACTTCAAGGAACCGGCGTCCGCGGTCTCGTCCTCCATGACCGAAGACGCTGCGGTGTTTGGCGGCCTGAAGAACATGATCGACGGCCTCGCCAACACCTACAAACTCTACGACCCAAAGATGATCGCGGTGTCGACCACCTGCATGGCAGAGGTGATCGGCGACGATCTACATTCGTTTATCGAAAATGCCAGGCAGGAAGGCTCAGTCCCCCAGGACTTCGAAGTGCCCTATGCCCACACTCCTGCCTTCGTCGGCAGCCATGTCGACGGCTATGATGCTATGGTCAAGGGCGTATTGGAAAACTTCTGGGAGGGAAAGCAACGCTGCGAAATCGCTAACACCATAAACATCATTCCCGGTTTCGACGGTTTCTGCGTAGGCAACAATCGCGAGCTTAAGCGTCTGCTGGCATTGATGGGGGTGTCCTATACCTTCATCCAGGACGCCTCCGATCAGTATGACACGCCATCGGACGGCGAATTTCGCATGTACGATGGCGGCACCAAGATCGAGGATGTGAAAGCGGCACTGAACGCCGAGGCAACGCTGTCCCTACAACACTACAACACGCGCAAGACGCTGGAATATTGCCGGGAGGTCGGGCAGGCAACGGCCTCCTTCCACTACCCCATCGGGGTCGAGGCGACCGACGAGCTCCTGATGAGGGTGTCGGAGTTATCTGGCAAAGAAATCCCGGAGGCGATCCGCCTCGAGCGTGGCCGCCTGGTTGATGCGATGGCGGACAGCCAGTCATGGCTGCACGGAAAAAAATATGCGATCTATGGTGACCCGGACTTCGTCCACGCTATGGCCCGCTTCGTCATGGAGACCGGCGGCGAGCCGACCCACTGCTTGGCTACCAACGGTACCAGTGCCTGGGAAGCTGAGATGAAGAGGCTGCTCGCGGCCTCGTCCTTTGGCAAGCATGCCCAAGTCTGGGCGGGCAAGGACCTATGGGCGATGCGCTCTCTGCTCTTTACAGAACCGGTGGACCTGCTGATCGGCAATTCTTACGGCAAGTATCTGGAGCGCGACACGGGCACGCCGCTGATCCGACTGATGTTCCCGATCTTCGATCGCCATCATCACCACCGTTTCCCGCTCATAGGCTATCAGGGTGGGCTGCGCGTGCTGACGACGATCCTCGACAAGATCTTCGACAAGCTCGATCGCGAGACGATCGACACGGGTGTGACTGACTATTCCTTCGACCTGACCCGCTAAAGCAGCGGCCAGCCACCGGGGCTGGCCGCTATTCCGACGGAGACCGGCCGCAATGTTCTTGCCCTCTGCCAAACTACGGGATGTCTTCAGCGAGCCCGCTTGCGAGAAGAACCAGGCCAAGGATGCCAAAACGCGCAAAGTGGGCTGTTCCAAGCCGCTGACCCCTGGAGCCGCAGCCGGAGGCTGCGCCTTCGACGGTGCCAAGATCGCGTTGCAGCCCATCACGGACGTCGCGCATCTGATCCACGCGCCGCTCGCCTGCGAGGGCAATTCCTGGGACAATCGGGGCGCCACGTCATCGGGGTCAGCCCTGTGGCGCACGAGCTTCACGACCGATCTCACCGAACTTGACGTCGTAATGGGGCAGGGCGAGCGCAAGCTCTTCAATGCGATAAGCGAGATCAAGAAAGCTTATGCGCCTTCAGCGATCTTTGTCTATTCAACCTGCGTGACCGCGCTAATCGGCGATGACATCGACGCTGTGTGCAAGCATGCGGCGGCAAAGTTCGGCCTCCCGGTGGTGCCGATCAATGCGCCGGGCTTCGTCGGCTCTAAAAACCTCGGCAACAAGCTCGCCGGCGATGCATTGCTCGACAACGTCATCGGTTCTGCCGAGCCCGATGATGTCGGCCCCTGCGATATCAATATCATCGGCGAATTCAATCTCTCTGGGGAGTTCTGGCTGGTAAAGGCACTCCTTGATCGGCTCGGCATCCGCGTGCGCGCCTGCATTCCGGGCGATGCCCGCTACATCGACATCGCTTGCGCGCACCGCGCCCGCGTCGCGATGGTGGTGTGCTCGACCGCTCTCATCAGTCTCGCCCGCAAAATGGAGGAGCGGTGGGACATCCCGTTCTTCGAAGGTTCCTTCTATGGCATCACCGCCACCTCGCAAGCGCTTCGCAAGATCGCTGACCTGCTCGTCAGGAAGGGGGCCGATCCAGAGCTCGTTGACCGGACCGAGGCGCTGATTGAACAGGAGGAGTCGATTGCTTGGAAGAAGCTCGCCGCCTACCGCCCAAGGCTCGAAGGCAAGCGCGTGCTGCTCAACACTGGCGGTGTGAAGTCCTGGTCGCTCGTCGATGCACTGAGGGAGATTGGCATCGAGATCGTTGGAACCTCCGTTAAGAAATCAACCGCCGAAGACAAGGAGCGCATCACACAGATCCTAAAGGAAGAGAACCAGATCTTTGAGTCGATGGCACCTCGCGAGCTTTACGCCATGCTCTCCCAAAACAAGGTCGACATCATGCTGTCGGGCGGGCGCACCCAGTTTATCGCGCTTAAGGCAAAGACACCCTGGCTCGATATCAACCAGGAGCGTCATCACCCCTATGCCGGCTATGACGGCATGATTGAGCTCATCCGCCAGATCGACCTCGCCATTCACAACCCGATCTGGGGCCAAGTGCGGGAGCCGGCACCGTGGGATAGCCATCCTGCCGTGGAGAATGAAACGACGGGCACAACCAGCGCCCGCACGGCCGGCCCCACTCGTGCGAAATTCCCCGCCACCACGGCCAAGGCCGTCGGCCAGGGTTGAGTAAGCCGATGGCCAGCATCCTTCCCCAGACCAAATCGGCGGCGGTCAATCCGCTGAAGTCGTCGCAGCCATTGGGTGCCGCTTTGGCCTTTCTTGGAGTCGATGGTGCAATTCCACTGTTCCACGGCAGTCAAGGCTGCACCAGCTTCGCGGTGGTGCTCTTGGTGCGGCATTTCAAGGAAGCGGTTCCGTTGCAAACAACAGCGATGGACGAACTGGCGACGATCCTCGGAGGGGCGGGAAATCTCGAGGAGGCGATCCTTAACCTTAAGACCCGCGCCAAGCCAAAGCTTATCGGCGTCTGCACCACGGCGCTGGTAGAAACCCGTGGCGAAGATTTCGTCGGCGACATCACCAGCATCAAGCTGGAGCACGCTGAAGAACTCGCGGGTACGGAGATCATGCTGGCCCATACGCCGGATTTCGATGGCGCCATCGAAGAGGGCTGGGCCAGGGCTGTCACCGCAATGATCGAAGGCATCACACGGCCCGGCGAGCAGGTGCGGCAGTCCAAGAAGATCGCGGTCCTGCCCGGTTGGAACCTCACCGTGGCTGACATCGAGCATTTGCGCGAGATGGTGGAGAGCTTCGGCCTGCAGCCCGTGATCCTGCCAGACGTCTCCATTTCGCTCGACGGTACGGTGCCGGACCGCTGGATGCCCACCACCAATGGCGGAACCAGCGTCAAGGACATTCGCGAGCTTGGTTCAGCGGCGCATTGCATCGCCATAGGCGAGCACATGCGCTGCTCGGCGGACACGCTGCAGCGGCTGACGGGAGTGCCTTACACGCTGTTTCACT
The DNA here is from genome assembly GCF_053714275.1 of Mesorhizobium sp. Arg314. Taxonomy (NCBI): domain Bacteria; kingdom Pseudomonadati; phylum Pseudomonadota; class Alphaproteobacteria; order Hyphomicrobiales; family Phyllobacteriaceae; genus Mesorhizobium; species Mesorhizobium sp. Arg314. The sequence goes on from NZ_JBSKBP010000025.1 coordinate 64,755, forward strand.
CCCTGACCGGATTGAAGGCCACCGATCGGCTTGTCTCGTTTCTTTCGGTGATTTCGGGCGCGGCGGTGCCAGCCAAGATACGCCGTCGTCGGGCCCAATTGCAGGATGCCTTGCTCGACGGACATTTCCATTTCAGCGGCAAGAAGATTGCGATCGCTGCCGAACCAGACCAGCTCTACCAACTGGCAACCTTTTTCGCCGGTATGGGCGCCGAAATTGCGGCGGCGGTCACCACGGCCGATCGGTCAAAGATTCTCGAGGAAATTCCAGCGCAATCGGTCCAGGTGGGCGACCTCGGAGATGTGGAAGCCCTTGCTGAGGGCTCTGACCTCCTTGTCACCCATTCCCACGGGCGCCAGGCGGCAGCGCGCCTAGGCATTCCGCTCATGCGCGTCGGCTTCCCGATCTTCGACCGCCTCGGCAGCCAGCACAAGCGCACAATCCTCTACCAAGGGACGCGCGACCTCATCTTCGAGGTCGCTAACGTCTTCCAGGCCAACCAGCATGCGCCAAGGCCTGAGACCCTTGATCCATTCCGCAACCGAGAAATGCCAGATGACCTCGCTTCGTCGCCTCTCGCTCGTCACTGACGAGGTTCACGCATTGCCGCCGAAAAGGCAAGCCGGCGCATTACGCGTGGCGATCGCCACACAAGACCTGAAACACCTTAATGCCCATTTCGGATCGGCCAAGCGCCTTGCCGTCTACGACGTGACGCCCGCCGAGTGGAATTTTGTGGAAGCAGTGGCGTTCGATGACGCTTCCGACGAGAGCGGAACCCATCGAACCGATGGAGATGACCACATCACCCCGAAAGTATCGGCATTGAAAGGCTGCCAGCTCCTGTTTTGTCTGGCGATCGGCGGACCGTCCGCAGCCAAGCTCGTAACGGCAAAAATCCATCCGATCAAAGTGCCGCACCCTGAACCTATCGCCGACGTACTTTCGCGAACCCAAGCAATGCTCAGGAACGGTCCTCCGCCTTGGCTGCGCAAGGTGTTGGCGGACGCAGGCGTTCCGCGAAAGAAACCGTCCTTCGACGACGAAGAGTGAAGGAGAATGCGAGAATGGCTGATGCGGCTGTCATCCCTGCTGTCAATGAGGACGAGGCGGCGCTTGCCACCCCTTTCCTCAAGTGTCTGGTGCGGCTGCTTCGCGCGCACGATTCCTACGGTTCATGGGAACGCAAACAGGACCCAGAGGTGCTGGCCGACTTCATTGTCACCAAGGAACAGCGTCGTGAAATCCCAATCATCGGCGATCCTGATCCGGATGTGCTGTGGAGGCTCGACGTTTACTTCGCCGCGGTTGGACTTGCGATCGAGGAGCGAGCCGGCCTGATTGCATCGCCCATGATGACAATCAGCCATGAGGGCTTTGGGCGCGTGCTTCTCACGGCCGGGCGATTGGTGGTTCTGTCGAAGACGCTGCGCGACGTCCACCGGTTCGGCTTCGAGACGTTTCGCAACCTTGCTGAGGCGGGTACGAAATTGGTCGATCAAGCGACCTCAGCCATCGAAACCTATCCCGACGCGGCCCGGGCGTGATGCTCCGTTCTTCGAGAAAAAGAGATCATATCAGAACCTTGAGGAGTGCAGACGAACCTCGGGAACTGCCGCCGCGCGCTGGATTCGCGATGAGGGAATTCCGGCGTGGGGCATCGGTCGTCTGCGCCAGCCCAGGCGGAGCCCGAGCTGGCCGGCTACTCTCCCGATGGCACGGCGGCAACAAATGCGGTGCCGTACAAGTACAGACTATTTGGAAAGAAGCAGTCAGATGACTTTCAAGACCGTGCTGTGTGTAACGGAAGTTGAACACTCCAATCAGGACGTCATAACCGCTGCCAACTTATGTACCGAGATTGGCGCACGTCTGTCAGTACTGATCGTCAAATTTGCCAAGCGGCCGCCTATCGGCCCAGTTTCGGCCATGGGGTGTGAGCGCGCATCAGACGTGGTCAGACTGGAAAGACGGCTTAACTATATTGAGATACTTTCGCAGGATATCGACAGGCTGGCAAAACGGTCCAGAGAAATCCAAAAACTGCTGGAAGGCATGCGGGCTCGCTGGGACGTGGACACCGACTTTTGGGACCAGGCCTGTGTCGGCGATGTGGTCCGGCAGCGGGCGCTCTACGCAGATCTGACAGTCATCGGCCCATCACTCCTCGACGACGACGATCTCGGACCGCTTGCGATTGACGGCAGCCTGTTCGAATCGGGAAAGCCGGTGCTTGTCGTGCCGCACGGCACCAAGGCATCTCTGCGGCCGCGGCGCGTGCTGGTCGGCTGGGATTCGCGAGTCGAGACGTCGCGTGTCGTTCGGGACGCGCGACATCTGCTGTTCGGTGCGGAGGAAGTTCGTGTCACATTGGTCGATCCGGAGGCAACAGCCAACGCAAACGGCCTTGGGCCGGGAACCGACATCGCGGCCTACTTCGCCCAGCACGGTATTCGGGTGGTAGTCGACCGGCTGCCGACCGCGGTCGGGTCGGTGACCACAATCCTCGCGCAGCACGCGATCGACACGTCCGCCGATATGGTCGTCATGGGCGCTTATGGCCACCGCCGGTTGCGTGAGCGGATCTTGGGCGGCGTGACCAGATGGATACTTGAGAAGCCGCCATTGCCGCTTTTTGTGGCGTGCTGAAGACCGATGCAGTTGCCGTCACCAAGAAATCCAGCCTGGCCGAAACTCTTCGACTGGATTCAGGCGAAGAGCCGCCAAAAGCGCGGCGGTAGTGCAACCCATTCGGAGGGAAGAAATCATGTCGGACGTTGAGGAACTGCAAAAGAAAGTCCGCAAGCTACAGTCGCGCGCGGGAACTGCGAAGATGGACTTGCACGACCTTGCCGAGGACCTCCCGGTCGGCTGGCGCGGGATTAAGGCTGTCGCGAGGAAAACGTTCGAGGTTTTTGCCGAGTTGGACGCTGCAAAGAGAGAACTCGCCGCCTTGGAGAATTCACGATGACCGGCCCGTTCGTTACCCGCGACGGCTCCAGGTGGATGCCCGAATATCTGACCGCAATCGATGGCACGACCTGCATCGGCTGTGGCCGCTGCTTCAAAGTCTGCTCGCGCGAAGTGATGCATCTTTACGGCATCGATGACGCGGGTGAAATCCTCGGCATTTGTGATGACGAGGATGACTTCGAAGGCGAGCTAAATCGCATGATCATGGTCGTCGACCATGCCGGCCGCTGCATCGGCTGCGGAGCCTGCGCCCGCGTCTGCGCCAAGAACTGCCAGACCCATCTTGCGGCCGACCACGCCGCAGCATGACCTGGCGGACAAACCAGGAGAACGCCGATGCCGCTCCGAATGTTTTGCCACCTCATGGCGTTGGTCCTGTCCACCAATGCTGCAGCTGTCTATCTCGTCTCGCACTCCATTCGAGCGGTAGTCGTCAAGACGCTCACCTCTGCGCTGCTTCTCCAGGCAGGCTATTTCGCAAGCGTGCTCTTTCTGATCTGGCGGTCTGGCCATCCTGGCAGCGCTGCACAAAAGGCCAATCATTTCGAGGGCTGCCAGGACGTTCGGCGCCAGTCGCCAACCCATCGGGAGAACGAGGAATGAACTTTGGGTCTCGGCAGCATCGGCGTGCGGTTTGCCTCGTGTCGCCGGCCAACGAGATGCTGGAAATTAACGACGGGGTCTCCTTGGATGTCGACGGGCGCAGTTGATCTCAATATGAACCCGACCCTTGGAAGGACTTGTGGATGGCAGTGTTAGCCAATCATACACCGCCGCAGAAAGCATGCGGGAAAAATTCGAACGCCACCCGCTCACCTTTGGCCCGACCCCGATCGAGAAGCTCGACCGGCTCGGCCAACATCTGGGGGGAAAGGTGGACATCTACGCCAAACGCGAGGACTGCAACTCAGGTCTCGCATTTGGCGGAAACAAGCTCCGCAAGCTCGAATACATCATCCCTGATGCGATCGCGTCAAATGCCGACACACTTGTCTCCATCGGCGGCGCGCGGTCCAACCACACGCGCCTGGTCGCTGCGGTCGCCGCCAAGATCGGCATGAAATCCGTCCTGGTACAGTAGAGCTGGGTGCCGCATGAGGATATCGTCTACGACCGAGTCGGCAACATTCTCTTGAGCCGCATCATGGGAGCAGAGGTGCGCCTGGTCGACCAGGGCTTTGACATCGGCATCCGCCGCAGTTGGGAACAGGCACTCGATGAGGTCCAGGCAAGGGGCGGCAGACCCTACGCGATACCGGCCGGGGGGCTCCGTCCACAAATATGGCGGCCTTGGCTACATACGGTTCGCGGAGGAGGTGCGCGCGCAAGAGAAGCAGCTTGGATTTGCCTTCGACCATATCGTCGCATGCACGGTCACGGGCTCGACGCGAGCCGGCATGGTCGTAGCCTTTGCCGGAGACGGCCGACAGCACAACGTGCTCGGCATCGACGCCTCCGCAGCCCCCGAGCAGACCGGCGCGCAGGTGCTAGCAATTGCCAATGATACCGCAAAGCTCGTCGACCTTGGCACGGAATTCACCGAGGATCACGTGGTGCTGCTCAAGGAGTACGCATACCCGCGTTATGGCATCCCGTCAGAGGAAACAAAGCAAGCCATCCGTCTGTGTGCCAGCCTCGAGGGTATGATTACAGATCCCGTCTATGAGGGAAAGTCGATGCAAAGCCGTGATCGACCTCGTCCAGAAAGGCTTCTTTCCAGAAGGTTCGAATGTCCTCTATGTCCATTTCGGGGGAGCGCCGGCAATCAACGCTTACGGCTATACGTTTCGCAACGGCTGAGGTTTGCAGGTATTACCCGCAATCCGGCTCGTATGCTTTGCGACAGGCGAATTCCAATTCCCAGTTGGGCAAGCAAGAGAGCTCTTGCGCTACGCTCGCCGCGATCCGCGACTCGAATTTTCTTCACATGGTCGCGCGTTCAGTGAGACCGTCCGGCTTGTCGTCGGGGTCGATCAGGATGCGCTCTGCCGCACCGTCGAGATCGTCGTACTGGCCGCTACGCAGTGCCCAAAGGAAACCGCCCAATCCAAGCGCGCCGAGGAAGAGCGCGACCGGGATCAGATAGACAAGGTTCGTCACCGGGACTGGACCCGTATATCAGGGCGTGCGCGCTTTTCGGGTAGAACATTCCAAAGCCCCGCACGCTTCGTGAAGGCGTGAAGCCGCATGGCGTTGCCGATAACGATCAGTGACGAGGCCGACATTGCGATCGCAGCGATGAGCGGCGTCACGTGTCCCAGAACGGCGATGGGAACGGCAAAGGCGTTGTACACGATCGCAATGGCGATGTTCTGGCGAATGAGCCGGCCGGCCTTGCGCGAGACATCCATCGCCAAAGGCACCGCCAGAAGGCTCTCGCGCAGGAAGACGAAATCTGCGGCATTGCGACCGATATCGGCCGCGGTTGCCGGAGCCATCGAAACGTGTGCTGCCCGCAATGCCGGTGTATCGTTAAGCCCGTCGCCTACCATCAAGACCTTGTGTCCGGCGCGAGTCTGCGACTCGATCCATTCCACCTTTCCCGAGGGCAGCAGCGCCGGCACGAAGCTTTCAGTTCCCAATGATTTGGCAACCTCGCCGCAGGCCTTCGCGGTATCGCCGGACAACATATCGACGGACACGCCGGCGTCCTTCAATTGCTGGATCGTTGCCTTGGCGTCTGGTCGAAGCGCATCCTCGAAAGCGAAGCACGCGACGATGTTCCCGTTCTTGGAGAGCACCGTGCCACCATAGCCGCCGAGCTTGCCCTCGCCGCCGGTGCTGGCCTTCCAGCCCGCCCATCCGCGCCGTCCGAGCCGCCACGTATTCCCCTCCATTATGGCTTCGACGCCGAAGCCCGGATGCTCGCTGACGGATTCGACACCGGGCTGGCCGGAATACCCCGCATAGCCGGCGATGGCCCTTGAGAACGGGTGGCGGGAATGAGCCGCCATCTCGGCCGCGATCGCAAGCATGGTCGGATCGATCGAGGACGCATTGACCAGCTTTGGGCGCCCGAGCGTCAGCGTTCCGGTCTTGTCGAACACCGCCGTGTCGATGCCGGCAAGTCGTTCCATCGCCGAGCCATCCTTGACCATGACGCCGGCCTCGAACAGGCGCCGGGCTGCTACAACCTGGACGATCGGCACCGCAAGGCCGAGCGCGCAGGGGCAGGTGATGATCAGCACGGCGATGGCGATGGTGAGCGCCCGGTGCCAATCGCCGGTCGCGACCAACCAGCCGAGGAATGTCACGAAGGCCGCCAGATGAACCACGGGCGCGTAGAGCGCCGATACGCGATCGGCGATGCGCCGATAGCGCGAGCGACCGCCTTCGGCGGCCTCCATCAGCCGGACCATCTCCGCCAGAAAGGAGTCCTTTGCGGCCGCGGTCGCCAGCATCGTCAGCGGACCTGTGAGGTTGAGCGTGCCAGCCTGTACATGGGCACCAGTACCGACGGCCTTTGGCGCGCTCTCGCCCGAGACGATCGAGCAATCCAGGTCGGAGTTTCCGCCAAGTATGTCGCCGTCGATCGGTATGCGTTCTCCGGCCGCGATGAGCAGGCGCAGCCCGGGCTCGAGTTCGGCGACGGGCAGGAATTCGCGCGTGCCGTCGTCCCTCAAGACAAGCGAACCCCGCGACGCGAGCCTCGAGAGGCCGTTGACCGCCGTTCGCGCCCGCTCCCGCATGACGTGGTCGAGCGTGCGGCCAATCAGAAGGAAGAAAAGCAGCGAAACCGAGGCGTCGAAGTAGGCGTGCTCGCCATGATTGATGGTCTCGTAAAGGCTCATTGCGTAAGCGAGCGACACACCCACCACGATCGGCACGTCCATGTTCATGCGGCCGTGACGCAACGCGTTCGCGGCAGAGCGGAAGTAAATGCCGCCGGCGAAGGCGAGCGCGGGGATGGCGATCAACGCGGACAGCCAATGAAACAGATCCCGCGTCGCGCCTTCGGCACCGGACCAGACCGACACCGAGAGCAACATGATATTGCCGGCCGCGAAGCCGGCGACGGCAACGGCCCGGATCAACTCCGACAGGGTTTTGTCTTTTTCCTGGATTTCCTGGTCGAACAGGTGTGCCTGATAGCCCAGCCTTGAAAGCACCGCAAAAAAAGGCGGGACCTGTTCCCCGCGCCAGCGAACCGATACTCGCTTGGTTGAGAGATTGACGCGGGCGGAATCTATGTTTTCGAGCTTCGCCAGCGCTGCCTCGATCGCCTGGATGCAGCCCGCGCAATGAACCGACGGAACCGACAGGTCGGTCTGGTGAATGTCGCTGCCCAGAGAGCGGCTGGCCAGCTTGATCTCGTCGCTCGACGGCGATGCGGACGCCGCTGCGGCGATCTCCAACGTCATTTCAGCCCCTGGCGCACAACAGCTCATTGCAGGGCTCCCTTCAAGATCATGACGCGGCGGATATCGCGGAACGGAGAGGCAAGGCCCGCGTCGGCATCGATCTCGACGATCCAGACGCCGTCCTTTGGCGTGTGCCGCACGGCAAATTCCGCCGCGTTCTCCGATGTGGCGCCGGCCGGCGCGGCAAGCGTCAGCGCTTCGTCTTCGGCCTCGTAGGCTGGGTGCCGAAACGATATTCTGACGCCGTGCAGCGGCAGCGTTTTGCCGTGCGCATCGAGAAGGCTGTAACGGACTTCTCCCGAGGCGACGGTAAGCTTGCCTGTCCAGCCCAATGCCGCCTGCGCCCTTCCTTTCCGAGCCTCCTCATTGAACTGCTGGCTCGCCACATAGGTGTTCTCGACAACGAGACCGGTCCAGCTCTTTCGGGCGAGCGTGGCCATGGTGACGTTGACCCCGATCACCACCGCAAAGAAACTGACGATTACGATCAACATGTGCCAGCCGGTGAACTCGCGCGGCCTTTGCGTATCGGTGCTCATTTGCCCTTCTCCGGCGCGTTGAAACTCGCGGTGTATTCGGCGGATTCGGAATTCGCCTTGTCCTCGATCCGAAATTCGAAGCTCTGCGCCGGCTCCTCGATCCGGTCCGCCGGTTGGCGAACGAAGACCTTGAGCACCTTCAGCCGGTCTGGTTCGGCTGCAATGGAGAATGAGCGGCTTGGAGGCTGGTCTATGCCGACGATGCTCATCTCGCCGCCGTCGAGGCCCTGCAGCGTGACTTCGACCGTCCGCGGTTCCGGAATCATGTTGAGCAGCTTGACGGTGTAGCCGTTGCGGATCGAGCCGTCCGAAAGCGTCACGAACTGAGGATTTCGGTCATGCAGGACATTCAGCTCCAGCCGCTCGCGCGTCAGCAGCGAATAGATGAGGACCAGCCCGATCGCCGACCATGCACCGAGATAGATGTAGGTGCGCAATCGTAAGATCTTGCCCAGGTGGAAATGCGCCAGGCCGTCGACGAAGGCGCCGCTCGTCGTTCTTACGAGCGAAGGATTGGCTGGACTTGTGCCGCTGGCGGTCGCTACCGCCATGTTGGCGTTGTAGTCCGCCAGCGTTGCATAGGAGATCAGCCCGCGCTCGCGACCGAGCTTGTCCATGACACCATCGCAGGCATCGATGCAGAGCGCGCAGGTGATGCATTCGAGCTGCTGGCCGTCGCGGATATCGATCCCCATCGGGCAGACGGCGACGCAGGCGTTGCAGTCGACGCAATCGCCGGCCGGTAGGCCGGCGGCCAGAGCCTTCTTGGCATGGCGCGAACGCGGCTCGCCGCGCCAGTCGTTGTAGGTCACGGTCAGCGAATTTTCGTCGAGCATCGCAGCCTGAATACGCGGCCAGGGGCACATATAGGTGCAGACCTGCTCCCGCATCAGTCCGCCGAACACATAGGTCGTGCCGGTCAGGACGGCGATCGTGGCATAGGCGACGGGCGCTGCCGCGCCGGTGACGACTTCGGCGAGCAGCTTCGGCGCGTCGGCGAAGTAGAATATCCAGGCGCCTCCGGTGGCCGCTCCGATTATGAGCCAGATGGCATGCTTGGATGCGCGCAGGAACAGTTTGCGAGCCGTCCACGGGGCGGCTTCCAGCTTGATGCGTGCATTGCGATCGCCTTCGATCGCGCGCTCAACGACAAGGAACAGGTCGACCCAGACCGTGTGCGGACAGGTGTAGCCGCACCAGGCCCGCCCGACCGTAGATGTGACCATGAAGAGGCCGATGCCGGCCATCATCAAAAGGCCCGCGACGTAATAAAATTCTTGCGGCCAGATTTCGATGAAGAAGAAATAGAAGCGCCGGTTCGCGAGATCGAGCAGGACGGCTTGGTGCGGCGCGAACGGGCCTCTATCCCATCGCAACCATGGCGTCAGATAATAGATGGCGAGTGTCATCACCATGACCAGCCATTTCAACTGGCGGAAACGGCCCGAAGTCCGCTTCGGGAAAATCTTCTTGCCCTTTGCATAGAGCTGTTGCCGAACGTTGGCGGAATTCACAGCCCCGGCTGCGCGCCGTTCGATCTGCCTTTGGTCCAGCACCGCGCCTCCAGTCTAGCAGTCTGCAGCCTCCCGTGGAGCAAGCTTTGCCGCAGGATCGGTCGCGCCGCCTTGATGCAAGTCAATTCCGCGGCCGAAAGGCGGGTCGAGGCCCGGCCGAAAGCCGGGCCTCGTCGCTTAACGGTGGTGGGAGGTGAATAGGCCGCTTCTCCTATTCCCCACCGCCAAGCGAATGGACATAAACCGCAAGCTCCTTCACTTTTGTCTCCCCCAGACGCGCCCCCCATGCTGGCATCACACCTTGCTTGGGTGCGCGGACCTGCGCGGCGATTGCGCTTTCGCCCGAGCCATAAAGCCAGATCGCGTCAGTCAGGTCGGGAGCCCCAAGCTCCCGGCTTCCCTTTGCGTTTTCGCCATGACAGGCGGCGCAATTGTCCGCGAAAACCTTGGCGCCGGGCTCGATCAGGCTCTTGTCTCGCACCGCTCCCGAAAGGCTGGCGACGAAGGCGCTGACCTGGCTGATCTGCCCGGGTTGAAGCACGTCGACGAAAGCTGGCATCTCCGACTGACGGGTGTCCGGGTCGGAGGCGAAGCGAATGCCGTGGGTGATCGTCTGCTGGATCTGCTCGGTCTTGCCGCCCCAGAGCCAATCGTCATCGTTGAGGTTCGGAAAGCCCTTGGAGCCTTGCGCGCCGGAGCCGTGGCACTGCACGCAATTGACCTTGAACGTCGCGCCGCCGGCCGCGACGGCAAATTCACGCAACGCGTCGTTGGCAGCAATTTCGGAGACGGTTTTCGCCTGGATGGCCACGACATACTTCCCCTTGGCGGCTTCGGCCGCTGCTAATTCATTCTTGACATCATTGCGGCTGGCATAGCCGAGCACGCCCTTCGTCGCGGATGACAGCATCGGCCATGCTGGGAAGGCGATGGTGTAGCCGATCGCCCAGGCGATGGTGATATAGAAGGTTATCACCCACCATCGGGGCAACGGGTTGTTAAGCTCCCTGATGCCATCCCATTCGTGACCGGTCGTTGAGATGCCAGAGACTTCGTCGATATGCTCGCGGCTCATGATCAGTCATCCTTGAAAGGGATCTGGGCGGCGTGATCGGCCGGTGTTCTGCCACCGGGGCGCAGGGCAAAGGCAATGCAGCCGACAAAGAACAGGGCCATTGCAAGCAGGCCCCAACTGTCGGCAAACTCCCGCATCAAGTTGTAGTCCATCGGTTCCTCTCCTCAGCGGTAGCCGGCTGCTTCGTCGTAGTTTTTGAAATCGACCAGGGTGCCGAGCATCTGCAGGTAGGCCACCAGGGCGTCCATCTCGGTGACCTGCTGGGGGTTGCCGTCGAAGTCGCCGATCTTGGCTTTCGGATAGCGGCTTTCCAGTCCGGATGTGTCGGCATTCGGATCGGCCTGCGCCATCAGGTCGGCATTCGCGTGGGCGATCATGTCGTCGGAGTAGGGGACTCCGACGCGCCTGTTCGCTGTCAGATGCGTCGAGAAATCCTTCACCTCGATCGGTGTGTCCTTCAGGAACGCGTAGCTCGGCATGATGGATTCAGGCACAACGGAACGCGGGTCGGTAAGGTGCTGGACGTGCCAGCTGTTGGAGTAGCGGTCGCCGACGCGAGCGAGGTCCGGCCCGGTCCGCTTGGATCCCCATTGAAACGGATGATCGTACATCGACTCGGCCGCCAGGCTGTAATGGCCATAGCGTTCCACCTCGTCCCGGAACGGCCTGATCATCTGGCTGTGGCAGAGGTAGCATCCCTCGCGCACATAGATGTTGCGGCCGGCGAGTTCGAGCGGCGAGTAGGGTCGCATGCCCTCGACCTTCTCGATCGTATTGTCGAGATAGAATAGTGGCGCGATCTCGACGATACCGCCGACGGTGACAACCAGCAGGCATCCGACAAGAAGCAGTGTGGCGTTCTTCTCGATCAGCGCGTGTTTATCCATCAAGCCCATGTCTGGCTCCTTATTCGGCAGGCCGGAAAGCGGATACGGAACCCGGGAATGGCTGTTCTTCGCGCTGCCTGCCAAGGATGGTCATGGTGACGTTCCAGGCCATGATCAGCATGCCGGCCAGATACATGGCGCCGCCCGCGGCGCGCATGACGTAGTAGGGATGCATGGCGGCGACGGTCTCGGCGAAGGAATACACCAGGAAGCCCTGCTCGTCGTATTCGCGCCACATCAACCCCTGCATGATGCCCGAGACCCACATCGCCGCCGCGTAGACGACGATACCGAGAGTCGCCAGCCAGAAGTGCCAGGTGACGAACCGCACCGAATAGAGACGTTCGCGGTTCCAGAGCTTGGGCACCATGTAGTAGAGCGCGCCGAAAGAGATTATGCCGACCCAGCCGAGCGCGCCCGAATGGACGTGGCCGATGGTCCAGTCCGTGTAGTGCGACAGCGAATTGACCGTCCTGATGGACATGACCGGACCTTCGAAGGTCGACATGCCGTAGAACGCGATCGCAGCGACCATCATGCGAATGATCGGGTCGGTGCGGATCTTGTCCCAAGCTCCTGAAAGCGTCATGAGGCCGTTGATCATGCCACCCCAGGACGGCATCCACAGCATGATCGAGAACGCCATTCCCAGCGTCTGCGCCCAGTCGGGCAGGGCGGTGTAATGAAGATGATGCGGACCGGCCCAGATGTAGAGGAAGATCAGCGCCCAGAAGTGGATGATCGACAGCCGATAGGAATAGACCGGCCGGTTCGCCTGCTTGGGCACGAAATAATACATCATGCCCAGGAAACCGGCGGTGAGGAAGAAGCCGACGGCGTTGTGGCCGTACCACCATTGCGTGAGCGCGTCCTGGACGCCGGAGAAGGCCGAATAGCTCTTTGACCCAAGGAACGATGCCGGCATCGACAGATTGTTCACGACGTGCAGCATCGCGATCGTGACGATGAAGGACAGGTAGAACCAGTTGGCGACGTAGATATGCGGTTCCTTGCGCTTCAGGATCGTGCCGAGAAAGAGCAGGAGATAGGCAACCCAGACGATCGTCAGCCAGATGTCGACATACCATTCCGGCTCGGCATATTCGCGGCTTTCAGTGATCCCGAGCAGATAGCCGGTCGCGGCCATGACGATGAAAAGCTGATACCCCCAGAAGACGAACCAAGCGAGATTTCCGCCGAACAGCCGTGCCCGGCAGGTGCGTTGGACGACGTAAAGCGAGGTGCAAATCAGCGCGTTGCCGCCGAAGGCAAAGACGACGGCGGAAGTGTGGAGCGGCCGCAGGCGGCCGAAATTGAACCAGGGTTGGATGTTGAGGTCGGGGAAAGCAAGCTGCAGCGCGATGATCACGCCCACCAGCATGCCAACGACGCCCCAGAACACCGTTGCTATGGCCCCGTAGCGGATCGGACCATCCATGTAGGTGGATGGATCGATCGCAGCTGCGGGCTTGAAATCCGCATTGCGCAACAGGATCGCGGTGAAGCCAGCCACGGCGAAGAACAAAACCCACATATGCTGGCGAAAGGGTTCATCTACGCCGAAGCCGGCGGCCACAACAGCCGTGAAGGCAAATAGGCTTAGAAGGACGATCTCTGTGGCAAATCTCATGACATGTCCCTGACGCCGCATTTGATGCGGACGCGGGTCCGCTCCCCACTAATTCCGTAAACGGCGTGTTGGCGCTATGATCCATGTCAAGGGGATGATCGCCAGTCGGACAATTCTGCGTCTTGAATTCACGCCGAGACGCTCAGATGCAAATCTTCAATCGTCGTCAAATGCAAAGCCGTTGTCGAAGGCTGCCTTCATGGCGGCCGGCCGTGCGGGGATGTCAGTCTCTTGCACGATCGCAAGTTGCGGACCGGCGACGAGCTGGAGGCGATAGCCGACAGATTGCCCTCGGTGGATCGGTTGAAGTGATGGCAAACGAGTGCCGCTGCTGCGCATGAGCCATGCCCGTGAGGAAGAGCATCTATTTCCTGCGTTTGCGAGACACGCAACTGATGGCAAGCGGATGGCTTCGCTACGTCGCTTGCGGGCCGAGCACATCGAGGACGGGTGCGCGGCGACGGATTTGACCGATACCCTGCTGACCATCGCGCATGGAGGGTGGCGTCGCCAACCTGAGGCCTTCGGTTTCATGTTAAGGGCCTTTTTGTGCGTCACGACGACACATCGCATTCGAGCGCGAGCACGTCCTGCCGCCTATCGCACAGCAGAATCGGGCGAACCGACCGGAGAGCTAAGCGTCAGAACACGACCACGTGCCCGAACAGCATTGCAGCCGGCTAATGCTATCGACCACGACATGGCGAGTGTTCTCGATCCGGATCACGCCGTCGTCACAAAACTTTGTCAGCTGGCGGCTGATGGTCTCGCCAGTCAGGCCGAGAAAGTCGGCGATATCGGCACGGGTGAGCGGCAGATCGAAAGTTGCCGATCCCTTGCTGGTGTCCGTCGCCCGGTCGATATTCATCGCGATCAGGAAGAGAAAACTCGCTACCTTCTCAGCCGCCGTCTTACGGCCCAGCGTCACCATCCACTCACGAGCCTCATCCAATTCCACCAGTGTCTGCTTGAGCAGGCGGTGTTCTAGAGCCGGTGCCTCCCTCATCATCCGCTCGATGGCCGCTTTCGGGAACGAGCACAGGGAGACTTCGGTCGCGGTCTGCGCGCTGACATCGCTTTCCGACTTGAACGGCCGGCCCAGAAAATTGGGCGCGAATTGAAGCCCGACGATCTGCTGGCGTCCGTCCGGAAGACATTTGGTCAGCTTTACGACGCCCGAAAGCACGTTCGCATAGCTTTCGATCGCTTCGGCGTCTCTGACCAGCTCCGTTCCTGGCGGAATGTTGTGTCTCCACGAGGTCTTGGCCAAGTCAACCAACTGGTTGGGCTCAAGCGCGCCGCACAGGCCACGGCGCCGTGCCTCGCAGAATTGGCAAAGCACAGGAATTACATCACTTTGAACGTCTTTAGGGATGGTCATCTCACGGCCCGAACGAACAATGGTGACGGCACGATAGCACCGCTGCTCAACGAAGTGTCGCGTCAGTTTGTCCTGCCTCCGGCACCCTAGTTTGAAACCAAGGCGGCGGCGGTTTGCAAAGTTGCCTTTAGGCAAGCAACCACGACACTCGTCCAGAACTCTATCGCCATCTTGCGCGACAACGTGCCGCGTTAAACGAGCTATCCGACCGCGCCACATTTTCATTGTGGTGTCGATGCGTTCTGGTTCGAGCTCGCACCTGAACCTCGCCTTCTCAGCGCTCGACTGGGTGGAGCGTTTCGGCGACGTCGGCCAAAAGCTGCTCTGTCAGGCAAGCCGCTCGCGATCGAGCCCAGGCAGGCTGGTTGAAATTGACGGCGAACCGCACGAAGCGCTGCCGCGAGACTTGCCATTGTGCAAAATCAGAGCCGGATTTTGTGACTCGAAACCAGCACAGTCAGCCGGGCCAAGCCCGTAAGATCGAACTTAACGCCTCAGCGCGGCAGAAATTCCATATCGGATAAATGGCAGATTTTGGCCCAACCGAAGGCCCAAATGCCTCGCGGCCTGCGCCAGCGGGCGCTCGTCTGTGTAAAGCTTAACCAGCATGTTGGTAGCGTGGTAAAGCGGCGCGGCGCTCAGCCTTAGCCGGGTTTCATACCGGCGCAGCAAGGTTGGATCGGCGATATCGGTTCCTTTGCGCCGAGCCGTCAGAATAGATTTGGCCAGTCGATGCTGACCGCCAAGGCCGATGTTGAAGCCATGCGCTGTGACCGGATGCATGCCGACGGCCGCATCCCCGAGGAGCGCGGCGCGCGGCGCCCAGAATCTGTCTGCCCAGGTGGTGACGAGCGAGTAGGCGTGGCGGCCGCTGGCCAGCGACATCTTACCTAACCGTCCCTGACAGCGCTGGGTGATCTCCGCAAGAAAGGCCGGGTCGTTCATCAGGACAAGCCTGGAGACCTCGCTTGCCGAAAGCGTGACAAGCAGTGACGACACGCCTTCCGCAAGCGGCAGCATTGCGATCGTCTGCTTATGATCAAACAATTCCGTCGCGATCCGATTGTGGTGCAGATCATGCCGCACACGGCAAATCAGCATTGAGCGGCCCAGCCGATTGATGTCGGCGGCGATCCCCAGCAGATCGCGCAGGACAGACAGGCGCGAATCCGCAGCCACGAGGAGCTGTGCCTTGATCCGTCGACCATCTGAGAGGGTCACCGTCGCGTCGCCGGGATTGATTTGGGCAGCGACGACGTTGCAGCCAGGGAATATATGTGCATGCTCCTGTGTGTGGACAACGCTGAAAAGGGCACTGCGAATCCAATGGTTGGGGACCAGAATTCCCAGTGGTTTAGCGCTTCCTGCAGGCGCATCGAAGCTTAGTGCGAAAGGGCTCGATCCATTAAGCACTCGTGCACCAAGCAGGGGGGACTTCTCCGAATGGGGAATGGCCTCCCAGGCGCCGAGCTCTCGTAGAATTTTGACCGAAGCGTGAGTGAGTGCAATCTCACGTCCGTCGAAGGCGGGCTGCGCCAAACCCGCGATCGATTGGCGTTCGATCAGCGCGACCTTGAGGTCACTTGCGGCGAGCGACGCGGCAAACGCCAATCCAACGGGGCCTGCCCCGACGACAACGATGTCAAAGCTGGTCATCTCGTGCCGCCGCGGTGCAAGCCAAGGCAAAAAAGGTAAACCAGCAGAGCTTCCAGACAGCGTTTCGGACGACACGGACATTTGGCCCTCAAGACTCAGGAAATTTTGGTGAAATTGATTGAGGTCAATCTCAATGCCGACCCGCGCGATCTTATCAATGTTAGGTAGGTGATATATGGCCGACATCGTGTTGAGGTTTGCCCAGGAGTGCGATACGGCCCTGGTCAGGGCGTGGATTTTCCCTCGATCTGGCAGACAATGCTGAACGACATCCCTACGTCGCAGGCTAGCCACTGCAAGATCAGAACGAAGCCGGGCCTGCGATCAGCATTCCGTTGATCACCGGCCGCCCTGTCATATTTGATGCTTCAGGAAAGCAGCGTGGTGCGACGTGCCGCCGCTCCCGACAAGGGACAGTCACCGCTTGGCTGGTTGTTGAAGAGATTTCCAAGGAGGAATAGCCCCTTAGAGTCATATAAAATCCAACACCCATCAGAAAGCTTCCCGGCCCATATCATTCTCCTTTGAAAACCTGGGGAGGAGAGCACGCCGTTGACGCAGGAGCCTTGATCTGGGTCAACCACAACGAAGCGATGGATCGAAAATCTGTCTGGACTTCGACGATTTGCCAGCCGGCGGCCCGACAATCGTCTGTTCGGCGGCCTGGAAGGTCAACGCCGTTCACGTCGAGCGCGTGCCCATGACGTATATGACAGTTTCGAAGCAACCTCCCTGCCGCGCTACAACCTTGGTGCAGATTGTCGCACGGCCGCACCCGAATTAAGTACAGCGGCCCCCATCTCTAGGACGCGAGCGGTTTCGATAGTCGCAGACCGAATGGCCTCGCGAGCTGGCAGCACCTGAGCGCTGCACGAACATCCGCATTGGTGGGTCTTGCATTCCCCAAGCAGGAGAAGCCGTAATCCAGGCTGGCGCCCGCGAAGCGCGGTGTTCCGAGCCGTTGACGCCGGTCGGAATCGAGCGTTCCACCGATGCGGCGGAGTTGCCAGCCGCGCAGCTTCGCGGACGATGATGGAAGTTGGCACCGGTACCTGCGGCTCAGACGGCGTTAAGAATGTTGAGGGGGCATCGGCGCGATCTACGTCGCCGTCGATCGCCGCTTACGAAGGGGAGATCTTGTGCTTCCGGAACGTCAGAATGTCTCGGAGATACCGCCTATTCGTCAAATCACAACAGTTTGACTTAGCACTCCTTCAATGAAGCACCTAATGGCCTTGAGCATGGCCGACGCCTCGTGCGCGTGAGGCCAGGCGACACAGGCGCCCATGCACGCTTTCTTTAGACCGATGCTCAGCCGTCACGCGCGGCATAGTCCTGCCGCATTGCGACTCACTAATCTTTCCCGGGCAGCCGTGCGCTGAAACGGGGCGACGATGTCGGACATGCGACGTAGCTTTATTAGCGTTATCTTATTGTTTTGGCACGAGGTTTTCATTTGGAACGATGCATGCTTGGCTGGCCGCGAATCGTCATCAAAGCCAGTCTGGACGCTCCATGCCTTTACCGATCCTTGCACTTGCCATCGCGTCCTTCTGCATCGGCACAACCGAATTCGTTATAATGGGTCTGCTGCCGGAGGTCGCCGCCAGCTTGCAAGTGAACATTTCCTCGGCCGGCCTGCTGGTCACCGGCTATGCACTGGGAGTGGTCTTCGGCGCGCCTGTTGTCGCCATGGCCACCGCGCATTTGCCGCGCAAGCGGGTGCTGGTTGGTCTCGCCGCCCTGTTCGTTGTCGGCAACCTGCTCTGCGCCATCGCGCCTAACTACTGGATGCTGATGGCCGCGCGCGTCTTCACCGCCTTCGGTCACGGCGCCTTCTTCGGCATCGGCTCGGTTGTCGCTGCCAGCTTGGTGCCGCGCAACAAACGGGCCATTGCCATCGCGCTGATGTTCTCCGGCCTGACGCTGGCCAACATCCTTGGCGTTCCTGCCGGCAAGGCGCTCGGCGAAGCCTTCAGCTGGCGCACCCCCTTCCTGGCCGTGGTCGGCACCGGGCTGATCTCGGTCGCGGCGGTCGCATGGCTGGTACCGTCCGACGTCGCACAGCCCCGCGGCGGCGGCCTGCGCGGCGAGCTGCGCGTGCTCGCCAAATTGCAGGTGTGGCTCGCCATGCTCATCGCGGCGCTTGCCTCGGCCAGCCTGTTTGCCGTCTTCACCTATATCAAGCCCTACCTCACCGACGTATCCGGCCTGTCCACCGCCGCGGTCACCTGGGTGCTGCTGCTGTTCGGCGTCGGCATGACCATTGGCAACATCATTGGCGGCCGGCTGGCCGACTGGAAGCTGATGCCGACCGTCATCGGCACGCTGCTGTTGCTGGCGGTGCTGTTTGTCGGCTTCAAGGAGTTCGGTGCCATTGGGAGCGTCGCGATTGGCATGGTCTTCATGTGGGGCCTGCTCCTCTTCGTCGTCGTGCCGCCGCTGCAGATCCGCGTCGTGGAAGCCGCCTCGGAAGGCCCCAACCTCGCCGCCACCCTGAACCAGGGCGCCTTCAATGTGGGCAATGCAGGCGGCGCCTGGCTAGGCGGCATCGCGCTGAACTGTGGCGTTTCCTACGCCAACCTTCCGCTCGTCGGAGCCGCGCTAGCGCTCGTGGCCGTCGCCGTCGCCGTGTTGCTGCAGTCACTCGACCGCCGTACTCTGCGGACGCGGCCGGCGGAATAGCCGCTCTGCCCATGGCGATGCGACAAGATTTCGAGACCGCCAAGCGCCTTCGCTTTCCAGCTTTGGGAACTCGGCGAGGACGGCAAGCTGTTTGCGGCCCTTCCGGTGCACAGCGAGCGGCTCGGCGGTGGGTCTTGCTCGTATATCCTTTTCTCGTCCAGTCCCATCCAGAGCCCGGCGGCATGACTGGTCGCGAGGCGTCGCAGCGTGCCAATAGCGGACGAGGCGTTAGCCTTTGCCAGCAGCATTGTCGACGGTACCTTCGCCGCTGGACAACGCCTCAGTCGATGCCGCGCGCAATTCGGGTGCGTCTTCTTCACGCGCTTCAAGGATCGGCTGGGATTCAGCAAGAGCCTAAGCGGTTCAGCGATCCTCGCCGCCGTGCCACTGCCAATCGCTTTGGCGTTCTCTATCTTGGCGGCAGCTTGAGGCTCTGCAGCGGTTCGGAGCAGAACCTGGCGCGCCAATTGATCGGTGGGGCTTCACGACCACCAACGCAACCAGAAGGAATCATTTACCCGTCGGCCAGACAACCTTGAAGCCGAGCGCGATGACGCACCGCCCCCCTTCCTAAGGCCCGGGTTCGCGGGAGTACTGCGCGACATGAAGGTCGGGCTGCGAAGATAGGTGGCTCAACACCGAGCGGCCGAGGGCGGCTCCCAAGCTCGTCAAATGGAGAAGCGTGAAGCTCTTATGCAGGATTGTGTGTTGCCTTTTTTGAGACAGAACACTGTCGCTAAGGTTATGCGTTTCGGTTGCTTCAGAAGCCTGCGCTCGGCTGCCGTCCGCAGCAGTTGCTTCGTGTCCGGGGCGAGTGCGTTTTCGGGAATGGGCATCGACGGGGAGGCGGTGTCCATAACGTGCCCGTGGGACATCCGTCAATTCTCGCCTGGTGTGGCATAGGTGAGCGGGCACTCGCTTAATCGGAGGTCACTTAGCCATGTCTTACGCCGTCAAGGAGATCTTCTATACGCTGCAAGGTGAAGGGCGCAATGCCGGGCGAGCTGCTGTATTTTGTCGCTTCGCGGGATGTAACCTTTGGTCGGGCCGTGAAGCCGACCGCGCTACCGCAATCTGCAGATTCTGCGATACCGATTTTGTTGGTACGAACGGCTATGGGGGCGGACGCTTTGCGACCGCACGGGAGCTTGCGTCGACCGTTGAACGGGCCTGGCGCGGGGCTGGGGGAGGCGAGCGTCTTGTCGTTCTCACCGGAGGGGAACCGCTTCTGCAGGTTGATGACGAGCTGATAGAGGCCCTGCACGCCGAGGCGTTTGAAATTGCGGCGGAGACCAACGGTACCATCCATCCGCCGGCTGGCATCGACTGGCTGTGCGTCAGTCCGAAGGCGGATGCGCCACTGTTGGTCAGGGCCGGGGACGAACTTAAGCTTGTTTATCCTCAGCTTGATGCGGAGCCAGAGCGATTCGAACGCATGGCATTCAACCACCTGCTACTACAGCCGATGGATGGAACTGAACGCGACGCCAACACTGCGGCCGCTGTCGCCTATTGCCTTGCTAATCCACGCTGGCGGCTGACCCTTCAAACCCACAAGTTCTTGGGAATCCCATGAAAATCACACAGGCTTTCACCTTTGAGGCAGCGCACCGCCTTCCGCGAGTATCCGAAACCCATCGCTGCCACCGAATGCATGGCCACTCATACCGTGTGGATCTTCGTCTCGCAGGTCCAGTCGATCCGGACACGGGTTTTGTTGTGGACTTCTTTGATGTCGAGGCTGCTTTCGGCCCCCTTTTGCAGCGCCTTGACCATCACTGCCTGAACGAGATCGACGGTTTGACGAATCCTACCGCCGAAAATATCGCGATCTGGATCTGGGACCGAATAAAGCCCGTTCTGCCGCAAATTGCATCGGTAACAGTTTGGGAAACCCCGCAATGCTGGGCTGAATACGAAGGGTGAGACGATGCAACAATATTCCGAGACTGCGCTCGTTCTCTTTTCCGGCGGCCAAGTATTCAACCACCTGTTTGGCCTGGGCGCTGGAGACATTCGGGGCGCTCGAGACGATCGGCTTTGACTATGGGCAGCGGCATCGAATTGGACATCCGGCCGCGAGTGCTCGGTCAAATGCGGAGGGACTTTGCGGGTTGGAGTGATCGGGCGAATGACCTTCTTGATGTTGCGGTTCTTGGAGATCTGAGCGAAACGGCGCTCACTCACAGAGTCGAAATCGCGATGCAGGAGAACGGGCTCCCGAATACCTTCGTACCAGGCCCGCAAGCTTCTCTTCTTGACGTTCGCGGCCGCTGTCGCTTATCGCCGAGGCGTAAGGCATTTGGTAGCCGGCGTCTGCGAGACGGATCGCTCAGGCTGCCCCAATTCTCGAGAACTCTCTGGACGGCGCTGAGAATGGAACAACCGGAGCTAACCATGACGGACCAGAGCGAACCATTCGAGGAAGAAATACACGAAACGCCCAAATCCGGCGCCGGCGTTGGAAGCCCGGCAGCACGGTCACCGGAGCGAAAAATATCCACCTGAAATCGGCCTGAGGTGATGATCCGCTTTTTTCTCATTGGAATTATTGTGTATGGCGTCGTGGCGCTATTTTCCGGGCCTTTCGGAGCAAGGGAGGCATTCGTCTCTGAAACGCGGCTGCAGGCGGAAACGGCGACCCCCGACCCGCATTCTGGAACAACCCCTACAGCGTTGGCATGGGCCAAGGAAACGCGGCACATTGGAACTTTGGTTGTGGAACTTTCAACGGCAGATGCAAACTTATCGCGCGGTCAGAGGAATGCCAAAGCTGGAAAGGTTCGAAGACTTGTAGTGTTGATCGACGCGCCGGAAACAGAGCCCGCCAACGAGCCCTGCGGTGAATGCGTGCACGGCCATCTGTCAGAGTTGGCATCGTTCGGCCCAAAGGAACTGCCAAGGCTCGGGAACTTATGGATCTGGTCGCCCGAGATGATCGGATCCCAAGGATAACCCGCGACGCGCTCCAGAGCCTTGTCCGTCAAATCCGCGATACCGAGCAAACCTCAAATAGGCGCTCTCTTACCTGCGTTCCAAGCGATGGCATATGGCAAATCCCGCAAAACAGGT
The DNA here is from genome assembly GCF_053714275.1 of Mesorhizobium sp. Arg314. Classification (NCBI taxonomy): domain Bacteria; kingdom Pseudomonadati; phylum Pseudomonadota; class Alphaproteobacteria; order Hyphomicrobiales; family Phyllobacteriaceae; genus Mesorhizobium; species Mesorhizobium sp. Arg314. The sequence continues at coordinate 86,528 of NZ_JBSKBP010000025.1, forward strand.
CGGAGGATTTCAGGTGGCGGTCATCGGCAGGTACAGGAGCAATATCGGCTTCCTCCTCAACGCGCGAAGGTGCTATTGGCAAGGTGTGAATGTCTATCCCGCACATCCGGCTTTCCCATACGGCCGGGGACGATGCGGTGTAGACCCACGTCAATGCCACTCAGCAGGATGATAACTCCGGCAAAGAAAGCGTGGCGCGGAACGCGTATCCTGTAGATGAAGGGGAACTGTTGAGCTTCGCGCTGCCCTTAAAAAAAGTATCTTTTTCTGACAAGAGCGCAGCGGTCTTTATGGATGCCTGTGTCCTGCCGTTGTTGATCGCCAGTGAGCGCGGCATTGGTGTCAATCAAAGTCCGGAGGCGGCAGTTGCACTCATACCGGTCCATCAGTTGCCCCACCCGTTTGCACGATTTGGGTCAAGAATGTGGCATCAGGAAGAAGATCCGACTTAGGTTCCCGAGGCGTTGCCAGCCGAGGCAGGCAGTAGCCGTCGTTGCGGCAAACACACAAATGCCTCGTTGTTTAGCCGCTCGCTCCCCGGTAATCGCCTTGACAAAGGGCGGCATCGCTGCCGCCCTTCCGGGATTGTCGAAATATGGCCTTAGAAACCCATGCCGCCCATTCCGCCCATTCCGCCCATGCCGCCGCCGGGCATGCCGGCCGGCATGCCGCCGCCAGCCGACTCCTTCTTCGGAGCCTCCGCGATCATGGCTTCGGTGGTGACGAGCAGGCCGGCGACCGAGGCCGCGTCCTGGAGAGCCGCGCGCACGACCTTGACCGGATCGACGATGCCCATGGCGATCATGTCGCCATATTCGCCCGTCTGAGCGTTGTAGCCGAAGGTGTCGCCCTTGTTCTCGAGGATCTTGCCCGCGACGATCGAAGCTTCCGCACCGGCGTTGGCCGCGATCTGGCGAGCCGGAGACTGTAGCGCGCGACGAACGATGTTGATGCCGGCAGCCTGGTCGGAGTTGATGCCGGTGACCTTGAGGTTGCCCGAAGCGCGCAGCAGCGCAACGCCACCGCCGGCAACGATGCCTTCTTCCACGGCCGCGCGGGTCGCGTTCAGCGCATCGTCAACGCGGTCCTTCTTTTCCTTGACCTCGACCTCGGTCGCGCCGCCGACGCGGATCACCGCGACGCCGCCGGCGAGCTTGGCCAGACGCTCCTGCAGCTTCTCCTTGTCGTAGTCCGAGGTGGTCTCCTCGATCTGCTGCTTGATCTGGGCGACGCGGCCCTGGATCTCGGCCTTCTTGCCGGCGCCGTCGACGATGGTGGTGTTCTCCTTCGAGATCGACACCTTCTTGGCGCGGCCGAGCATGTTGAGGCCGACATTCTCGAGCTTGATGCCGAGGTCTTCCGAGAT